>DAOWJX010000332.1 GCA_030640155.1 Candidatus Aegiribacteria sp.
GTATTCCTTGCGGTAGGAATTCGACCGGGGTCGGAGGATGATGCCGGTAGAGCCAGAAAAACAGCAACTATTGCTGTCGTCGTCTGGCTGCTTCTTCTGGCGGTATTAACCTTTCTAATTGTTACAGGGGATTAGCTGGATCCGGCTTCGTGAGAAATACGTCCAGGAATCTCAATCAGAGGGAAATGGGCTGTTCTGAACCATTTTGGCGTTCGTAGGAGCGCTTCGGAAACCGAAGGGAGTTGGTTGAGTTCTTCAGTTATAAAATCTCTTGCCATGATTCTTGGATTTCTCCCTTCGCAGAGGAAGGGCATGTAAAGCCTTATCACATCTTCAGGAGAGTCATCATAAAGCAGTTCAATTCCGAATTCATCGGCTCTGTCTGATAATTCGCAGTTGGTGGGTAGATTGAATATGGAGAAGTTAATGAAATCGATTGAATTCCCCGCCCCCTGCAAGAAACTGACAGAAGCGTCCAGATCTTCGAAAGTCTCTCCGGGGAGTCCCAGAAGCATATACACATAAGTTCGTATCCCTGATCCAGCGCAGCTCCTTATCACTTCCAGCGAAGTCTCGGGATCGATTCCCTTGTTGAATCTGTCAAGCAGGGAGTAACTCCCGCTTTCAGCCCCAAGCTGCAGCATGAGGCATCCATGATCCGCAAGCATATCTGAGTGATCTGAAATCCACTTTTCCGGTCTGATAAAACCATAGAAATCAAGGTTGTTTTCTTTAAGAGCTGGAAGAATATCCAGCAGGGTCTTTCTCGGTATCGTTGAGTCGAGTAGATGAATGACCGGTTTCTGCTTCATTACCTCCGGTGGCACAGTGGAGATGAATTCCTCGAACACCTCTTTCCCGAAGATTGAAAGTTTCCTTTTTCTGTCAGGACAGAACAGACATTTGTTCCAGAGACATCCTGTTGATAACGCGTATGGAATTACGGGACTTCCGGATATATACTGCCACGAGTTCAGCATGTATGGCCATGACAATCTGCTTAATAGTGAATCATCCTCGATTTCTATTCCCCGAAGAAGCGAACCATCTCCGAGGATAGTTTCGGGAAGCACTCTGCGCAGGAGATCAAATCCTTTTCCTGTTCGATCAAGGCTGTTCAGCAGCGAACCCCCCGTTATCACGTGGTATCCGTTTGATTTAAGGAATAAGACCAAGTCTATTCCTGCGGGAAGCTGTGAGAGATAGGAAAGTGAAACGAGAACGGTTTCCGGAAGATGCTTCTGGAGAATCGGCAGCAGGTATTCTTCCCAGAATTCTGAAAATGGTGTTACTTCCTGATTACAGATTCTCAGCAACTCCTCAGGTCTGTGCACTTCGGAAGGGGGAGTAAGATCCATCAGAGAGATTTTCCACCCAGGATAACCTTTTGAAAATGACTTTAAAGCGGAATTCAGGACACCGGAAACTGTGCGGTGCTGACCGGGGTGATAGTTCGAGTTGTTTCTGAGATAGGTAAGTGCAGATTTAACAGCGGGATAACCCCTGCCCTCGGGTATCTTTCCGAAGATATAACTGAAGAACTCCAGAGACAGATCAAGAAAACCGGCACTGATCCCTCTGGCTTCCAGTCCTGCAGCAAGCAGGAAAGCGCCTGATGGTGGTTCGGAAGGTGTGATTACCGGAGGTGATATTATCATGTATTCCATATGTCTAAGTTAACACAATGAGGTCTTCTGGAGCCACCCTGTCTTTCTTTGTCCATCGTACTTGGCTATGTTCTTATTAAAGAGTGAATGAAAGGTTGAGAATACAGATGCATCTCATGAATAGAGACCGGAGAAGGCTTGAGAATTTGTTTGACGGCGGGAGGAAATCCGCTGGTGATCCGGAAGCCCTGGAAGCTGCTGGAAGAGCAGAAGAGAAGATAAATCATCTTGAGGCTCACGGCATTCCAGCGGCACTGGAGAAATTCTGGGAGGATATAAAAATTCTATACGCCATGCTTTCTGACTCTGTCAAAGGCAGGTATAAAGTTCCACTTCGTACGCTTGGAGCCGTGGTATTTACACTTCTGTACTTTGTGAATCCATTCGATATTATTCCGGATTTGATTCCGTTCATAGGATACATAGATGATGCTTTTGTCCTAAGCCTGTGTATCAAGTTCATTGGAACTGATCTGGAAGAATACAGGATTTGGAAAGAACGCGAAGGGATGATCGAACAGACAGGAAATTGAGAGCATTTTATGATCGGTGATTTGTTTCTTGCTTTGCTCACTCTTACAGGAATTGCGCAGAATCCTGTATCCACTGCTCGACGACTTATGCTTGATGGCTCGTATCAACAGGCTGAAGAGATACTTGAGGCTGTTCTTGCTGTTGACTCGGAACAGAGAACAGATGCCGGTTTCCTGCTGGAGGTTCTTCAGCAGGCAAGGGATTATTACAACTTATCAGCTTCAGAAGCACTCGATCTTGCCAGTGACATTTCGGGTGAGACTATTGATGTTTCCTGGTTTCTAGGAAAACTTGCCCCAACAGACACAATCAGGATAGATGGGCATCTGAGGTATCCCGGATTCAGAATAGAGCAACTTGCATCCAGACACGACCGCCCGTTTCTCTTTATCCCGGGGAATTCAGCGTGGCTTCGCGATGTATACAGCTGGGCATCAAATGCAAGTTATTCTTCTTACTCAGATGGTGTTTCCGGAACCTATAGCATGACTTTTAAACTTGATTCCATCTCTGTAAATCCGGGAGATTCGCTGAATGTCTGGATCCCAATAGCAGGGAATCTTAATTTGCAGGAAGCAAAGCTTCCTGACTGGCAAATATTCGGTATTGATGTTTCAAAGCTTGAGATTCATCTTGAAGATCCGGGAAGACTACCCGTTTTCTATATATCCGGCATTTCGAGCGGGTCAGCACTCATTATTCAGATCTCACAGGAATTCACTGTCTATCCGGTGGAATCAATAACCATCAATTCGGATGCTATCGTTTTGCCTGTTCCGGGAACTTCATCAGAGATAGATCTTGCGCTTTCGATTTCGCGATGGATTGATCCGACCGGAGAGATGTTCATTCAAGCCAGACATATGTCTGGAAGCAGCCCTGATCCTCTTGTCAAAGTTGAATCGATTGTTCGGTA
>DAOWJX010000331.1 GCA_030640155.1 Candidatus Aegiribacteria sp.
ATGATATAAAGCTGAGGATATCCAATTCTGTCACTGGTAAATACAATCTGCCTTCCGTTGGGAGAAAAACTTGCTGAAGTTTCAATCGATCCTCTTAGCGTGAGACGATTGGTCTCGCCGGACGCGGGATCAAGCACGTATATATCCACATTCCCGCCCCGGGAAAGCGTCAGCGCAATCGACTCACCATTAGAACTCCAGGCGGGTGAGGAGTTGAGCCCTGGACTTGAAAGAATACTCCTTGCCGAAGCATCCGAAAAACTGTAACACCATAGATCACCATTACCGGACTGAAAGGATGTAAACACTATTCTGTCCCCATCGGGCGACCATGCCGGAGTTGTAATAACTTCATCATCCGTTATGACATGTCTTTCTGATCTGGGATCCATTGATTTGACCGCCAGAGAGTAGCTGGACCCGGTTCTGGTTATATAGGAAATCCATGTGGAAGCGATTCCATTTTCACCTGTAAGGTCATATACGAGATCATCAGCAAATGCATGTACAAGCGAGTAGATTGTATTCCCCGAATAATTCCTGGCCAGAAGAGGTTCCCCACCCGAAAAGACTTCTGCCCTGAACTCAATTCCATCGGTGGTATTCCTGACCTCAACAGTTACTTCGGCATAACCATCATCCTTAGTTATCAGGAGACCGGAAAAATCGATATCCTCCCGCAGCTGCTCTCTCGCTACGTCTACAATATCTCTGTCACCGCTCACACTGATGGAGACTGGAATACACTCGGCGCCTACCGGTGTCATGGGAATAAAATCACCCGCCAGTACAGTTCCCATGCAGATCAATAAGGACATTAGCATGCCTGAAGCCCTCATCCATTCACTCCGGTCCCAGAAATTCAATATTTATGATTGCCGGGGTATTTCTTCCCGGCGGCATCGGGGGAATCTGCGCTCTTGACAGCGCGCTTTCCACAGCTCTGTCAAACGCTGATGTTCCACTTTTCCTGACAACCTCAATCTCAGATGAACCATCCGGATTGACTATTAGAATTACCCGGTATGACCTTTCCGGTTCCACAGATGTTCTGTATCCTCTTCTTACCGCATTGAAAACTCTTGACTCGTAAGTTCCAGGTCCTGGAACTCCTGAACCGGCTGCCCCTTCTCCGCTGACAGATACGAATTCTGATGCTTCAACTGGATCCTGAGCCTCTGATTCCTCGTGGGTCTCATCCAGTGGCTGTTCTTCAAAAACATCCTCCACAGGATCAGGAATCTGGTTTTCTGTAACTTCGGGTACCGATACCTCAATCGCAATTTCAGGAGGGTTTTCAGCGGGATTTCTTATATCCGGAGGCGAAGATGTCATTTCATTCGAAGTTAATGTGACCATATTTACCATAATGGCATCACCGCCGCCTGGAAGCGCCATTACACTGCTCGAAGACGTAATCAGCCCAACTACGAGAATAAGCACGTGTCCTGCTATGACAAAGATGACATCTCTACGGCGGAGGAAGTAACTTTTCCTTTCGAAATGTCTGGAATCAGTGAATTTCATCAGGTTCCAATCTGGTTTCCTGGATAAGCCCCACGCTAAGATAACCACCGCTGCCAAGTTCGGTGAGCGCATTCGCAACTACTTCATATCGCACATCCCTGTCCGCCCTGACATAGACTTCGGAACGGCCGGAATTATGAGCTGCTTCAGCAATATCCGAAAGATCCTCCAGCAGAACCTGCTCACCCGAAATGGTCAGGTTGCCATAGGCGTCGATCTCGACAACCAGCGATTCACCGGGATCAAGGCTGCTCAGAATCCTTCCCTCATCCGAAGACGGGGGAGTGACATCCGCACTTCGCTGCATCACCGGAGATGTCAGCATGAAGATCACCAGTAAAACAAGGGTAACATCCACCAGATTCGTAACGTTAATCTGTGAGAACTGCTTATACCGGGTTCGTATCATTCAAGACTGCCTCTTCTACAGACATCCACCAGTTCAGAAAGGAACCGATCCATATCTCCCGCAAGTGAATTGATCCTGCCGACAACGAAGTTGTGAAAGATATTTGCGGGAATCGCGGCCATCAGGCCTGCAACAGTTGTGGTTAGAGCTGCCGCGATACCTGCTCCCACTGCGCTGAGATCAGCAACGCCAAGTTCCCTCATCCCTATGAAACTCGACAGGATTCCCCATACCGTGCCAAGCAATCCAAGCAGAGGAGCTACACTTGTTACAGTCGCAAGCAGTCCGATATTCCGTTCACGCTGGGCAAGATCCTCTCCTGCCTCCCGCTCAAGTGCACTGGAAAGGCTGGATGCTTCCTCGATAGAAAGGGGTTCTGTAATTCCCCTATCGGTCCTTCTCTGAAGAAAACGGCCTGCCTCAGAGTACATCCGCGCAAGCGGCCCTATCTCATTGCTCCTGTTCCAGAATTCCCCGCCAGGCGGTCTGCCTGTTGTCCTCAGTGCATCCATAAAGATTTTCGATGAACTGAGAATCGTTCTGAATTCCCGAATCTTCGCTATTGCAACGGCCCAAGAACCAACCGAAAGTACAGCAATAATCACAAGAATGAGTTTTGTGACGATATCAGCCTGACGGACTATCTCAATAACTTGCCCTATCAATACTGTTCCTCCTTCAGCTCTGTAACAGCTTCAATTTCAATAAGAGCACCCAATGGCAGCTTCGAAACCGCGACAACAGATCTCGCGGGAAAAGGAACCATAAATCTACTGGAATATATATCATTTACGATTGCTGAATCCGATATGTCTGCAAGATACACATTAATCTTTACGACGCTGTCCATGTTTGAACCGGCATCAATCAGAATCGCTTCAAGATTATTCAATGCCTGAACTGTCTGAGCTGCAATACCCTCTTCCAGCTTTCCGTCTTCAGGATCAATACCGATCTGTCCCGCTGTAAATATGAATCCCTTTGAAATCACAGCCTGGCTGTAAGGTCCGACAGGAAGGGGAGAGTTAGCTGTCTGAACGGTTTTTCGCGTCATTCAGGCTCCTCTCTGAAATCAATATATACAGGATATACATACAAAGATACTTATCTGTTCCAAAAGAGCGTAATATTACGATTGCAGCAAGTCCTGCTTTTGACAGAAACCCTGATGATTCTTCTCACATCCTTCTTCGGTATTCGATCAAGGTCCCTGGAAACCGACTTCAGGATGAAGAACGAAACAGGTTACGCAGACAGTAAGGGGGGACATATGACCCACCATTTATCGCTATTCAGAGCCTGATACCTACCGGATTACCACGAACCTCTCTGTGAACGAATCTGATCCGACTCGCAAACGACAGAAGTAAACACCGGATGGCATGTCACTCATCCGCAACTGGTGCAGATCCGAACTGAGCTCTCCACTGGCTACTTCGTACACCGGTTTTCCTGCGAGGTCGTAAATAACCACCGTCGCCTCTGAAGCTTGAGGAATGCAGTAACTGATCGTGAATAATCCGTCACTTGGGTTGGGCACAACTGGGAGCAGACAGAGTCTATCCATATCATCAGGAAGATTCATTCCCAGGTCTATCTCTATTATGAACTCCTCGCTCCAGCCGTGATTCGCAAGGTTATCCACGACATGCACCCTGTAGTCTGACCCGGATTCCCAGGTTAGCGGAAGACTGTCACTGAACACCCATGTTCCTGTATTGGGAGTTGAGGAGATCAGCGTGTCTATAAACACACTATTTTTATAGAGCGTTATGGAAACGCTGTCTCCGGACAAAGACCTGTTCATATCGAGCAAGGCTGGATAACTCCAGCTTATCATGCGATCCAGCTCAATGTTGTTCCAGGTGGTTGAAGCATTCGGCTCGGTAACCGTTATGATCTCCGCCCCTTCCGAAGGGGCGATTGTGAACTCCTCACTCCAGCCGAAATAGCCGAGATCATCCTCTATGTAGATCATGTACTCAATGCCGGGATCCCAGCTCATGGGCACGGGACCGCTGAAGACCCAGGAACCTGTGTTAGGCGCTGACGCTGCCAGAGTGTCAATAAATACCGCTCCGTCGTAGAGAATAATGCTTACGCTGTCGCAGTATACACCTGTCCAGCCGACGGGAAGATCCGTTTCAAAATGCGTCCATGTGGTTGAGCTGTCCGGCTCGATGACATGAAGATATGCATGCAGGCCGAGGCTATGCCAACATCCTGCTACAACCGCTACGAAACCCTCATTAGGCTCGGGCACATTGCACTGGCCGGATCCGTTATTCCCCCATGCCACTATTGAGCCGGCTTCCTTAAGGCCGAGGCTGTGATGATCTCCTGCAGCAACTGCCACGAAAGACTCATTGGGTGCGGGTACATTGCACTGGCCGTAGGTGTTGTAACCCCACGCCACTATCGAGCCGTATTCCTTCAGGCCCAGGCTGTGATAAAATCCCCCAGCAACTGCCACAAAACCCTCATTGGGCGCGGGCACATTGCACTGGCCCCAGCTGTTGCTGCCCCATGCCACTATCGAGCCGGCTTCCTTAAGGCCGAGGCTGTGGCAAGCTCCTCCAGCAACCGCTACGAAAGACTCATTGGGCGCGGGTACATTGCACTGGCCGTAGGTGTTGCGACCCCAGGCCACGATCGAGCCGTCTGCCTTAAGGCCGAGGCTATGCCAATCTCCTGCTGCAACCGCCACGAAACCCTCATTGGGTGCCGGTACATCGCACTGACCATAGCCGTTGAAACCCCAAGCCACTATCGAGCTGTCTTCCTTAAGACCTAGGCTGTGGAACGATCCTCCAGCAACCGCTACGAAAGACTCATTGGGCTCGGGTACATTGCACTGGCCGTTCTCGTTGCTACCCCAGACCACTATCGAACCGTCTTCCTTAAGACCGAGGCTGTGTATTCCACCGCCCGCAACCGCCACAAAACCCTCATTGGGTGCCGGTACATCGCACTGACCATAGCCGTTGTAACCCCAGCCAACTATCGAGCCGTCTGAACCTTCAGACATACCCGGAACAAGCAGAAACACAGCTGCAGAAAACAGAAGAACTGACAGATTCTTCATGATCAACCCTCCGTCTCTTAAAACCTCCCATAACCCTATGTTATTCAGATGGCTATGGCAATTATCCCTGAAAGATATGATTGGTATAATTCAATTCTTTATCCTGTCAATACTATTAGATCTATTCTTTACTCCACCCACATGTCACAGACACTCCTCAGCCTTATGACAAGAGCTTGCTGTGAGCCCTTACTCATAAGAGATAGGCCTTTCCCTACCTGTACACGTCCCTCCTGTGTCTGGCTCTTACGACACAGACAATAAGTTTCTCGTCGTGGATTTCATAGATAATCCGGTACACGCCGCATCGCAGTCTGTACTTCTCCTCACCGGAAAGTTTCTTGGATTGAGGTGGATGAGAATCCTCCGACAGGGCTCCGATAGCCTTGACAATGCGACTCACATCCTTCTTTGGTATTCGGTCAAGATCCTTGAAAACCGACTTGCGGATAAGGACCCTATATCTTGCCATCGCGCTTCAGTTCGTTGACGAAGTCCTCAAAAGCGATGGTGGGTTCATCCTGACGAGCCCGGAATACAGCGAGATCGTCTGCGTCGTCTGCCAGTTCGTCGCGGATGGCATCGTTTATAAGGTCAGACATCGAGCGGGACGTTTCCACCGACTTAAGCCTCAAAGCTTTGTGCAATGCAGGGTCGAGGTAGACTGTTGCCCGTTTGGTCAATTCGGTCATAAATCACCTCCTCTTCTGCATGAATCATAGCG
>DAOWJX010000264.1 GCA_030640155.1 Candidatus Aegiribacteria sp.
CTTTTAACCGAAATCTCCTGAAAATCACTCATTCTGACGATACTCCGGTTCGAAGAAGGTTATCACCCGCTTCAAAATTCTGATAATTTGGTAAACTGGCGGAGAGGGAGGGATTTGAACCCTCGGAGACGTGAATCTCATACGCTTAGCAGGCGTACGCCTTAAGCCATACTCGGCCACCTCTCCGCGCAGGGTCGAAAGTATGGTATGGAGAGCCCTCTTGGTCAAGGTGCGGAACAGATTGTAGAATATCAATTAAGTGATAAAATGGATTCTCAGGACAGACCCATGTGATCTCTGAAAGATTCCAGAAGCGGACTGCCAGATAAGGGGTTGTGTTTTGCCAAGAGTCGAAAGACAGATAATCGGAATTTTCGGGCGCATTAACTCCGGAAAAAGCACTCTGATGAATCTGCTCACCCAGCAGGATACATCAATAGTAGATGCCGCACCAGGTACTACAGCCGACATAAAGAGTGCCATCATGGAAATTCATGGCATGGGTCCGGTGCAGCTGCTGGATACTGCCGGACTGGATGAAGAGAGCGACCTGGGAGCTAAGAAGAAAAAGAAGACTATCGCGGCTCTGGAAGAGGTTGATCTTGCTGTTCTGGTCATCGATCCGGTTCAGTCATTCCTTTCAAGCGGAATGTACGTTGAGGATCGGGTGTCCTCTCTTACGCGGAAACTGGGTAAATCTCTTGCGGTTGTCTTCAATATTCATGCTGATCATTCAAGCAGTCTTGCGGGAAGCGGAGCTTCTCTGCAGGAATCGATAGAGTACTGCAGAGCAATCCTTCCGGACAGAACGGGTACTCCTTCACTGAGTATCGATCTGTCCAACACTTCCAGCACGAACGAACTGGCTGAATTCATTGAATCAGCAATGCCTGACAAAACGAAGAAAGCTGAACTGCTCCCGGTTGTTGACAGACACGGCCCGGTTCTTCTTCATATCCCTATGGATGAGGAATCTCCAGCGGGAAGACTTCTCCGCCCGCAGGAAATGGCGATGGAGTACCTTTTAAGGTTGGGGATTCCGATAGGATTGTACAGAACGGATTTGAAACTGGCCCGAAGCCGTTCGGAAACCATCTCCGAAAATGAATATGGGAAATTTATGCGGTTTCTTGATTCATTGAGTACAGATCAGGGTGTTCAGCTGGTACTTACTGATTCTCAGGCCATCGATATCATGAGCAGCTGGGTACCGGATGATATTCCTCTTACTACTTTTTCAATCATGATGATAAATATTACATCCGGTGGTAATCTGCATTTCTTCGCTGAAGGTGCTGAAGTTCTTAATTCCATCAAATCCGGGGACAAAATACTGATTGTTGAAGCATGCAACCATGACAGAATTTCGGAGGACATAGGAACCGTGCAGATCCCGCAGAAACTGGGGAGAATCTGCCCTGGTATCAGAATAGATCATGCCTTTGGCAGGGAATTTCCGGGACCGGATGAATTGAAGGAGTATCGTCTTGCCATACACTGCGGCGGATGCATGATAAGCAGTCAGAAACTTGCTGCGCGGGTGCTGAGATTGACTGAAGCCGGTATTCCTGTTACGAATTACGGAGTTGTTCTTTCATGGCTGGATGGCTCTGATACACTTGAAAGAGTCCTCAGACCATGGATAGAGAAGGGGTCGGAACTGTGAGAACACAGAGTTTGCTATTTATTGTTGCTTTGTTCTTACTGGCAGGATGCGGCGGTGAATCGGAGAGCGATATGGAGACGACTCCGGATTCTGTCTCTGCCGGTGATTCGAATACCCAGGAATCTGAACCTCTTTCAACGGTTGAAACTGTTCTTACCACCCCGCAGGAAGCAATAACTGGAGCGTACAATCTTATTGATAAGGCGAGTACAGTTGTGGACGCGGCAAATGAAAGAACTGAAGAGCTTGAGAGAATGATGGAGGGTATCTAAGTGACCGGATTACTTCTGATCTCGATGCTGCTGGAAATCAGTGTTCCCATTTACAATCTCCCTGCGATATCCGATTCCTGTGAAATCATAATTGTGATGATGGAAGATGGGCTTCTCCCTGAAAACGCCTGGGAAGGGATATTCCCATGGCAGAGAGAAGAATTCTGGACACTTGCCTGCAGCGGGATGATGATCCAGAGGGCAGGATGGTCAGGCTATCTGCTTCTCTGCCCGCTGGGAGTGGGAGCGGAAATCCTTGAAACAGCGGAAAACCTTGCGGAAGCCACGGCTGTAGAGGACAATTCATCAATGCGCATAGGAATGCAGCTTCATCCCGTTTCGGACTGCCCATCATCAATTCTGTTCTTCAGCGCTTCCGGTGAAGACCCTCCTCCTGATCGTCTACCTCTGAGGACAAGCACATGGCTGCAGCAGGAATCCGATACGCTCATGATTAATTCCTCCACCGAAGGGAATGCGTTTTTCTGGACAGACCTGCCGGATTCAGTCTCCCTTTTATCAGCAGCCTGGAGAGGTTTCGGAGAAGAGATTATTCCAGCGGGAAGCACTTCTGTCAGAGTAGCTTATTCATTCGTTCACGGAAGTGTTCCATCAAATCTTTCATATGTTGATATCGAGCCGCACCCAATTGATGATATGTACATGAATACCTGGGGACTTGCTCTCTCCATGGCAGACAGCCTCATCGCGAACTTATACCCCATCAGACAGGATTCAGGACATCTTCTCTGGGTCAGGGGAAGCGGCAATGCTCCCTCCTGGAGATACTCTTCTTCCCCCACACCCCCCATATCCGCCGAGTATGTAATCGCATTACCGGATAACTCGGCAATTGTAGGTATGCCCGGAATTGATGATCCTTCGACGATTCCGGATATTGCCGGGATTGAACTTCCTGGAAAACTTTCTTCTACCGCGAATAGTGCGATTATTGAGGCGGTACTTGAAAGAATTATCAGTCGTGATGTGATTGCTCAATTCGAGGATGTAGTTTATTTTGACATTGTCTGCGGAAATGCAGGTGAAGTTTCAATCTGGCTTGTCAATCAGAATGAAGACGAACCAATTCGGGATGATGATTTTCAGGTGGTCCTGGAAACGCTGCGGAGCTCAATTCTTGTTCCACCCGGACACATACTGATCAGAAACGCTGCGATCAGGGCATCTCTTCTACAGGGGCAGGTGCAGAATCCTCCTAATGTATATGTGATATCAATG
This sequence comes from Candidatus Aegiribacteria sp., assembly GCA_030640155.1. Classification (GTDB taxonomy): domain Bacteria; phylum Fermentibacterota; class Fermentibacteria; order Fermentibacterales; family JCC-6; genus Aegiribacteria. The sequence continues at coordinate 3,178 of DAOWJX010000264.1, forward strand.
GAATTGATGAATATCCTGTTTTCTGACTGATCGAACGGAATTCAAATGTACTCAGAGGAAGTGAAACGATGAGAATAAGAGAATTTGATTGCCCTTCCTGTGGGGCGTCTTTAAGAATCAAGCAAAATCAGATGACTGTTGCATGCCCTTACTGCGGAAGTTCTGTGATCGTCCCTTCAGAACTTTTTTCCGGAAAAGGAAAGGAACCGCAAAAGATAACCGGACTTCCGATTACACTTAACACCAGTCATATTGGTAAAACCTTCAGCAGGATGATATTATCCATCGTTCTCCTTACAATGCTTACTGGGGTGGCAGTCTTCTTCTTTGCCATGAAAACCAGGTCAGTAATTGAATCGGTTGAAGACCCATTCAAAACGACCGCCGGATCTTCAGGTCTTCCAGTGGTTCTCGAATTTGGCGGAACCGGCATGGGCGCGGGACTCTTCCAGAACGCCAGATGTATCGCTGTTGACGCGAATGAACATATTTTCATCGGTGAGTTTGATACAGGCAGAATACAGGTGTTTGATAAAAATGGTATCTATATCACCCAATGGAGCTTCGGTAATCAGGATGATCACTATCTGCAGTCAATGGCAGCATCAAGAAACGGTGAACTGTATCTGATATACGGAAGCGAGTTGTTCGTTCATGACGGCATGACAGGCGAGTTACTCGGTTCCATGTTGCATCCGGATGGATGGGGTTTCGATGATGTTGACGTCTGCGTTGACGGAAGTGTTGTCGCTTCATGGTGCAAGCACAGTGACGATATCATAAGGTTCTCCCCTGAAGGGAGAATTGATCTCCTGCTGGAGGAAGCTATCAGTGGTCAGAGTGGAGATTCTGAATTAAGTACAGATGTAACGGTTGATGGCATGGGGAACATCTTCGCTTACGGCTCATTCAATGAAAGTTTTTTCAAGTTCAGCCCCGATGGAAGATTCCTTAATCGATTTGGCAGTGATGGAGACCGCCCCGGACAGCTCACTTCTCCCTCATGCATATGCACCGATCCTCAGGGCCGGCTCTGGGTCAGCGATTTCACAGACCTGATTATCTTCGACAATGACGGGTTATACCTCGAAACAATCGATCTGGATTACAATATATACGACATGGTGATGAGGGATAATTACCAGTTGTACGGAATAACCGTTGATGACATGATAATTCAGCTGGACCTTTCGGAATACGCTAAGGAGCTGTGATAGAACCGGATTCCGGTTAAACACCAATTATGAATAAAGGTAAATACATTGCAGTGTAATCAACGCAGTTAGCATCAATGGATATTTGCATATTATGTAAAACTGTTTTATCATGTAAGTTCAGGTTCGATATAGGACGGGTTGGAGGTTGAGCCGTATGAGCAAGAGCAGGGATATGAAGAAAGAAAGCAAGATGAAGCCGAAGAAAACCCTCAAAGAGAAACGAGCTGAGAAGAAGCTCAAGAAGAAGTAGAAGCGGCTGATCTCATCTCTGTTTTCCCGGCTTCCGGATTCAGTATTATCATTACCTGGAATTGATGCCGATTATCTAATGCCGGTTTGATTTAAGTCATCTCAGAACAACCGTTAAGGCAAGGGCGGGAATGAATCCCGCCCTTATCCTGTTTAGAAACTCCAGAGAGCTTTTATTGAACCGAAAGTCCCCTGTTCCAGTGCAAGGGGTCCATCGAACATCAGCTCCGACATTCTTGTGTAGAGTGTTCCGGTTGGAGCACTCACATCGCTCTTGTTCATTAAGCCTCTGCTGGTTCCAGTTTCCCACATGTACGTGTAGAACATATTGGAGCCGCCTACCCACTCCAGTTCGACGATCAGATTATCAGCTCCGTTATACCAGAACGGTGTATCAAGAGTGATGATCATCCATTCATCGGGACCCGCGGACATAACCTGCGTTGTTGTCTTGTACACAAGGGTTCTTGTACCCGGAATGTAGTTATCGTCAAATGTGTCCGAGAGTTCGGATTCGGATGCCAATCCTATGTAAAGCTCGAAGTTATTGTAGTACCCTGAAGGTGATCCGGAGGATCCCCCCCTCTGCCAGCCTATCTGGTTTATCGTCATGGCTCCTGACATTTCTGAAGACAGCGCTATCACCTGATAGCGGTTCTGTGAGCCTCAAGATGCGCAGAATGGATCCATGCTGGGTATGTCGGATGTTCCCACCACGACAGAAGCAAGGCTTGCTCCTGTTACCAGCAGGAGAAGAGAAAGTGCTGCAATTTTCAAAACAACCTCCTTTGAATTTGAAGAATACATTACATACTAAACTAGTAGGAATTTGTCCAGTGCCGGTATCTATTTCTCAAGCACAGCCTTCTAAGAGATTCTGTGAATTTAACGTGAGCTACATAACTGGATGAATGGGATTACTTGGATCTGAGATCGGATGAGTAACAACCCTGATAAACATGCAAGTGCCGCAAGTGACGTCCGACCCCGCGAATTACTCAGCCATCATTTCGGCCAGCTCGTTCCACATCTCCTGATAGCTCTCGATTTCTTTGCACACATACGCGTGTTCCCGCTGAAGCTCCACGATCCTGTTGCTGTCAGACAAAACTGCAGGGTCTGCGAGGAGCCCTTCCAGCTCTTCCCTTTTTTCCTCCAGCGGCAGGAGTTTTCTCTCGACTCTGTCAATCCTGATCCGGATCTTCTTCTGCTTTCTATACAGCTCTTTACGCTCCGCGGCTTCTCTGCGCTTTCTGGCGTTCTCCAGTTCTCGTGGTGATTTCGTCTTTGGTGAATCAGTCTGCCTTGCTTCAAGCATTCTCCTGATTTTTTCCTGCTTCTTCCGAAGGTAGTATTCGAAGCTTCCCTGGAACAGACTGACTTTCCCCCCCTGAACTTCGTAGACTTTTTCAACCAGAGCGGACAGCAGCTGTTCGTCATGACTGATAAGGATCAGCGTGCCTGGATATTTTTCAAGCGCTTCCTGCAGAACATTTCTCGAAAAGATATCGAGGTGATTCGTTGGCTCATCAAGTATCAGAAAATTAACAGGACTCAGAAGAACCCGTGCCAGAGCAAGCCTGCTTTTCTCCCCTCCTGAGAGAATTCCCGTTTTCTTGAAAGCATCATCTCCGGTAAAAAGAAAGCCGCCAAGTATCCCTCTGAGTTCCTTTTCGCTGCTTGAAGGGCTGATTGCTGAAAGTTGCTCAATAAGATTCAAGTCGGGATTGAGATTCTGATCAGCTTCCTGTGTATAGAAACCGGTACTGACTCTCGAACCACGACTGAAGTTTCCCGATGCAGGTTTTTCCACACCTGCGAGAATCCTGGAAAGAGTGGATTTTCCTTCACCGTTTTTACCGACTATCCCGATCCGGTCTCCCCTTTCGACCGAAAGATCCACATCGCTGAAAACAATCCGGTCATACTTCATTGAAACTCCATCCAGGCGGGCAACGATTTCCCCGCTTCTTGGAGGATGCGGGAAACGGAGTTTCATGTGGGATGGGTCTCTGTGAGTCTGGATGACTTCCATCTTCTCAAGCATCTTCTCGCGGCTTCGAACCTGAAATCGCTTGCTCTCCGTAGCTTTGAAACGTTTGATGAAACGCTGGATCTTCTCTATCTGTTCGGCCTGGTGTTTTGCCTGTTTTTCCCTCGTAGTTATATCCTCACGCTTCTTCTTCTCGTAAAACGTATAATTCCCTTTGTAGGAAGACAGCTTTCCAAATTCGAGTTCGTACACCTGAGTCACCACCCGGTCCAGAAACCCAGGATCATGGGAGATAATCCATACAGCGCCCCGGAACCTTTTCAGGTACTCCTCAAGCCAGATTCTGGCGTCGAGGTCCAGATGGTTCGTGGGTTCATCGAGCAGAAGCAGATCGGGATCAGCCAGAAGCAGCGAAGCCAGCTGTGCTCTCATCCTCCATCCACCTGAGAACTCCTCAAGCAGCTTTGAAAAATCATCAGTTAGGAAGCCCAGACCGGATAATACTTTCTCAGCTCTGCTCCTGATGTTGAATCCGTCCCCTGAATCGATAAGATCATGAGTATCGGATAACTTCCTGAGCAACTGTTCACGCTCCTCATGTTCCTCGACTTCTTCCAGTTCTATATGGATCTGATTCATCCGTTCGAGAGCCTTTGCCGCGTTTCCTGCCCTTCCACAAACAGAATCGATGAGTGGGCCTTCAGGGAAACGTCCCATCTGCTGAGGCAGGAGAGCCACCCTTGCGGATAAGGCATGATGCACATCTCCTTCTGAAGGCTCCAGTTCCCCTGTCAGAATGTTTATCAGGGTTGTTTTCCCCGCACCGTTGACTCCAACGAGCGCAGTATGCTCACCGCGATTGATATTGAAGGAAAGCCCGGAAAATATCTCCTCCGCACCGAATTTCATCCCGACGCCGGTTACGCTGACTATCATTCTCTCGAATCCGATCCCATATGAAGTTCCAGTGGCTCAAATCCAAGGTAGTCAGAAGAGACAAGTTTGTACTCAACTCCATCCATCGTTGTATCAAGCTGCTGACTCCATGTCCCCGGCGCACTGTGAAGGTGTCCATAGACGCAGAGAGTAACACCTCTTTCCGTCAGTATCCTGGAAAAATCAGTCCTTTTTCCGTTAACGATCGGCGGATAGTGCATCATCGCGATGATCAGCTTTTTTTTAGTCCGCATGCTCTCTGCAGCATCCAGCGACAGCTCAAGCCTGATGAGCTCTCTTCGGAGGATCGATCCTTCTCTCTCCTCCAGGTACTCATCCGATTCCGGACTCATCCATCCCCTTGATCCGGCAACAATAAACGGTCCGGCATCAAAAGCTGAATTCTGCAGAGGAATTATCCCTTCGGGAAGTTCGCTCTTCATCTTCGAAGGAGAAGTCCACCAGTAATCGTGATTCCCTTTCAATATGATCTTTCTGCCGGGAAGGTTTGCCAGCCACCCAAGATCAATTACTGCCTCATCGAGATTCATTGCCCATGAAAGGTCTCCTGGAAGGAGGATCAGGTCTTCTTGCGATATCCGCTCTTTCCAGTTCGCTTCCAGATGGATATGGTGATCTTTCCAGTGATCCCCGAATACATCCATCGGTTTGTCTGTTGAAAAGGACAGATGCAGATCACTTATGGCGAATACTCTCACGGCCACTCCTGTTCATCATAAAGATCGCCCCGGTCGACGAGCCAGAGTCTCGCAGCCTCGGCAACGCCACCGTCTGCGCCGGATGGAACTTCACGAAAGCGGGTCCGCAGATGAGCTGGAGAATTCTCAACCACAAAAGCCGATCCGACCCATTCAAGAAGATCGTGGTCGTTATAATCGTTTCCCACGGCAGCGCAATCCTTTCCCGTCAATCCGTTTTCCCCGGCAATCCACGCGACACCTTCACTTTTAGAGATGCCCCTGGGGAATACCTCGATCCACAGTGATTCTTGATCGAGCGGAGAAGTGGTTCTCAGAACGTTGTAAGAATCTCCAAGATGTTCAGCTACCGCTTCCAGAACACCTTCTGTTCTGTCAGGGGGCACTATTACCACAATCTGTGTTGAAACAACATTCTCATCCCCGGATCTCATCGGACGGCAGTGACCGGGATAATAGGCAATACGCCTTTCCAGATCCGGATTAGCCCCAGAAGTGTACCTGTAGGTAAAAACATGGTTTTCAGGAATCGCTCCATGAATAGAAAAATCATACTCGAGTTCAGTCAGAATCTTTACGGCATACGCTGTATCTTCGCGGGTCATCGATAATGAACGGAGGTATTTACCACTGCGATAATCCTGTATTGCGGCTCCGCTCGACAAGGCAAGATAATCAATAGGGAGGACTCTTTCTCCCATCATTCTGTAAAAGGAAAAAGGTGATCTTCCGGTGGCCACAACGCGAAGTATTCCCATCTCGCCAAGAGTTTCCAGAGCGGCGATATCCCGTTGATGAAAGCCCCGGTCGGGGAGAATTAGTGTACCATCCATGTCTGCCGCAAAAAGCCCTGCCGGTAATGATTCCTTATTCATCTTCCGCCGCCTTCATCAGGACCAGGCTCCCGACAGGAAATCCTGTGTGTTCCTCCACCAGATCGCACTTCACTCTGAAAAGAAAATAGATATTCGCCTTAACGGATGAAAGTGATTCGAAATTTCCCTGCCCTTTGGAGATAATCAAATCCGCCTGTCTGAATATTTCTCTGAATTCAGGGGAACAATCCCTCAGAACAGTGGCAGGCGCACCTGAACCATTCTCGACAATCTTCGCGACCTGATCAAGTCCGGCATCTACAGCATCCCTGAGAGTCGCGTCATTAATCGCGGGAGCGCCCCTTACGGCCACTGTAACTTTCCCTCGTGGAAGCTGCTCAATGAAAATCCGATCAAAAACCGTTTCCCCGGCGTTGTCAGCAAGGTACAGAATCCTTTCTGCATCGAACACTTCTCTCCGGAACTGCTCCGGGTCCACTCCTGAGAGAGGTTTGCTCATTGCTTCGACGAGAGTATGCATGATTTCCTCTTCAGAGATGACGTTCTTAACTCCGAGGTCAATAATATTTCCTGCTATTGCCAGCCTGAGGCCGGCAATGAAAGGATCCTTCGATTCCGAGATGATCTTTTCCATCTCGGGAATCAGATGAAGAGCCTTTTTCGTATGAGCCGCTTTTGTTTCCTGATAGAAATCTTCTACGCCGGTCATTGAGGATACGATAGAGGTTATGCCCTGTGCCAGTTCGGGCGGGGTTTTATCGAAATCCGTTTCGGACATGAATGCAAGGCACCTGCGCAGAATACTCTTGCGCAGAACGGAATCATCAGTAGCTCTTTCGGCGGCTTCTATCGCCATACGGACAAGGCATGGAAGACAGGCAAGTTCGGCTTTCATATTTCAGTTCCATTCACGTATGTGGTTTATCTTATCGTAAGCTCGAAAATAATGAATTCCTTAATCACCTGCAGATTTTCATTCTTCACTCTTCACCATCGATAAGGTCGAAGGGACCAGAGACAGCCCCGCTTCATCGACTGATGGACGCTTATAATGGATTCAGCACTGCGGAGGCTGGATTGAGTAATTGGTTTCTCCGGTTACGAGGAACTGTGCATGATTTAACTCTATTCAACCGTTTATCAGCTTTTCGTGATATTGACAGGGCAGAACTGCCCCCGGTATTATCAGTTCAGGCAGAGAATTGCGAACGGATAGAAGATATCGGAGCGTTCTTATGAGTTGTTTTGCAGATGGTTAAGAATCCAACATTCTGTTGGTAATTTTGAAGGATTAAAACGATGTTGTTAAGATTATTTTTGAGCGTTGTATTATTTGCCGGTTTTCTGCCGGCCCAAGAGCATTACTTTTATGATAATACTCTTATTGAAATTTTCTCCTCTATATCCAATGAACATACAACTATTCTGGACATAGCTCCCTTACCTGTATTTGATGATGAATTAATTCATCTGGATAATGAAAATGTCAACCAGGTATTTGAATCAATCGGGAGATTCAATGATCTTGTTAATAATGATCAAAAAATACTCGGGTCAGTAGAACAATCAGTTAAATCATCTAAGGATTACGATACTTGTGAAACTTTTATGAATTGGACTGAGTGTACTTTTTTCAGAGATAAAGGAGATTATTCAATAACAGTAAAACAGACTATTAATCCAACATCATATATTAAATACAGTGTATATTTTTCCGGAGTTTTCGAAGGTGTAGATTATGGTAGTATGTATTTGCTTCAAGATCAATGGATAGGTTTTGAGGGAAAGGGTTTTACCTGGCACTTTTATCGATCTCCTTCTCCTTCTGTATATGCTAATCAGCTATGGCATACTCACGACATCCTTGTAATTGATGATGAAAGTACGATATATACACCCTGGGGTTCAACTAGTAACCGGGAGATGGTTTTTATAGACACAGATTATGATTGGGATTATACTGTAAACTATAATCATCCAA
>DAOWJX010000029.1 GCA_030640155.1 Candidatus Aegiribacteria sp.
CATTCCTCAAGAAGAGAATCAATTCGATTCACCGGGCGCACATCAATTCTGGAAGCCAGCTCCCTCATGCGTTCAGTGTCCGTATCGAATATAGGAACAGTTCTGCCGGTAATCTCGCCGAGTATTCTTGCATGGTGAAAACCCAGATGCCCTGTTCCGATAACACCAGTTATCATTTTACCCTCCAAAAGCGGAAAGAACATCCGCCGCATATTTCACAGACCGCTCAGACAGTGAGAGGTGAGTAACAAATCTTACCGTTGACGGAGACAGAGCAAGACAACCGATCTCGAGTGTAGCAAGAGATTCCGCGACAATCTCCGCTTTTCCTTCGGGTGTTTTTGCTATAACTATATTCGTATCCACTTTCTTTCGTTGAAGCTCCAGCACAGGGGATCTCTCGATTCCCCGAGCCAGTTTTACCGCATATTGATGAGTTCTTGATAATACCGGAAGGTTATGCTCCAGAGCGTAAATACATGCCGCGGCAAGTATCCCGGCCTGACGCATACCGCCTCCGTGCTGCTTCCTGATGAATCTGACACGCTCTTCATCTTCTGAAGAACAGAGAAGAATAGATCCAACAGGACATCCGAGACCTTTAGAAAAGCACATTGAAACCATACGAAAACCGGAAACAAGTTCAGTCAGTGATTTCCCTGAAGCAGCCATCACGTGCCAGAGTCGCGCTCCGTCAAGGTATGAGGATGCATTATTCAAGGAGGCTATGGACTGGATTTCTTTTATCATCGTCTGTGGCAGGATGAGACCGCCCATTACATTATGTGTATTCTCGAGAGTAACCAGCGTTCTCGGAGCGAAATGCGGGTCTTTTTCTCTGTTTAATGCTGTTCTGAGCGCATCCGACGGAATACAGCCACTTTCATTCTCATCGATTCGGTGCATCTGAAGCCCACCGAGCATTGCGTACTGGGCTCCCTCATACAGATATGCATGGCTTCTTGAGCCGCAGATTACTTCATCTCCGGCAGATGTTAGAGCGCGAATTGCCACTCCGTTTGACATCGTTCCCGTAGGCATGAATACCGCTCTGTCAAAACCTGCCATCCCGGCAACAGTGTCCTCAAGATGATTGATGCTTGGATCTTCCCCGAAAACATCGTCACCGACCTCTGCTCTGGACATTGCGTTTCTCATAGCGTGTGAAGGAGTACTGACAGTATCACTTCTGAGATCTACTTTTATCCTGTTCAATTGATGAATGTCCCCCGGTCAAGGCTTTGAGTATTTCCTCATTGCTTCGGCTAGAATTAGTTCCATAATTTCAGATGATGATTTTCCGGACGCTTCCCAGAGTTTTGAAAACATGCTGATTTCCGTGAAACCCGGAATAGTATTTATTTCATTAAAATAGACCTCACCATTCGGAGTCAGAAGGAAATCCGCTCTGGCGAAACCACTGCCTTCCAGCAAAGAGAATACTTTTTCGGCAACATTTCTGATTCGGGTTGACATCTTATCGGATAATGACGCGGGAATAAAATACTTCGAATCGTCGCATTCATATTTTGCCGTATAGTCATACCACTCCAGACCCGGTATTATCTCACCTGGAACCGAAGATAGAACAGCTCCGGATTCACTCAGTAGAGCTACTTCAATTTCTCTTGCATTTGTAAGGCCATTTTCGATCAGTATCAGACTGTCATATCTGAAAGCAAGTACCAGGGCATCCTGAAGCTGCTCAGGAGAATCAATTTTTGATATTCCAACACTGGAACCCATCCTCGCAGGTTTGACGAATAAAGGATATCGAAGCGGCTCGAGTTCATTCATCGAAGGAGGTGAATCCTGCGAAAAGCTCTTCCAGGGAATAACCGGAATTCCTTCGGATGAAACGAGTCTTTTGGTTGTGACTTTATTCATTGCCAGAGATGATGTCATAATATCAGCTCCAGTATAAGGCCAGCCGGCAATCTCGCATAATCCCTGAATTGAGCCATCTTCCCCCCATGGGCCATGGAGTACGGGGAATATGAGATCAAACTCTATTTCTGTTTCATCAATGAATAGTTTCCAGACAGAATGTCCGGCATTGATCGTAATTGGTGACCTGTCAAGAAACCATTGCCCATCTCTGCTTATTTTAACACAAACTATTTCATGTCCTGATTCCTCAAGAACGGAGCGGACAAACAATGTTGACTGTACGGATACATCGTGCTCTGCTGATCTTCCCCCGGAGAGAAGCATTATTTTCATTTCTCGCCTCCTGCAGGTTTTCATCCGAAAATGGATCTTGACCGAACATTTCCGGCTGGTAGTTTATCCGGACGGTTGTTGAATGCTAATATACGATTACTTTCCATATCCGGCAGGTTATATTTCATACCCTGGTGGGATTCCGGAGGCAAGATGAAAATTCTCATAACAGGTGGAGCCGGTTTCATAGCTTCAAATGTAGCAGATTTCCTTATAAAAAAGAAACATGAAGTTCATATACTGGATGATCTTTCTACAGGATTTATCGAAAATGTTAATCCCGATGCGATATTCCACGAACTCGATATAAGAAGTAAAGGCGCTTTTGATCTCATATCTCTCGGGGGATTTGATGTTCTCTGCCATCACGCGGCACAGATGGATGTAAGAAGATCTGTAAGAGAACCTGTCTTTGATGCTGATGTTAATATTGAAGGCACTCTCAATATTCTTGAAGCCTCAAGAATGGGGGGTGTTCGGAGAGTTGTTTATGCCTCTACCGGAGGGGCTGTCTACGGGGAACCTATGGAACTTCCCGTGCCGGAAACGCATCCGGTTAATCCAATATGTCATTATGGAATCAGCAAGCACACTGTAGAACACTACCTTTTCCTTTACAGGTTCCTTTATGGGCTTGATTATGTGATTCTCAGATATCCGAATGTTTACGGTCCGAGACAGAATCCGTATGGAGAGGCAGGTGTAACAGCCATATTTACTCTGGCATATCTCAAAGGTAATCCTCCTTCGATCAATGGTGACGGATTACAACTGAGGGATTACGTCCATGTCACTGATATAGCAAGGGCAAACGAGATGGCAATGGATCTATCAAGAACTGATATCTCCGGAGAGATTTTCAACATTGGCTGGGGTGTCGGAAGGTCTGTTCTTGAGCTTGACCGTATTATCAGGGACTTTACCGGGACTGATCTTGAACCCGTATTCGGCCCTCCCCTGCCTGAGGAGATTTTTCAGATAGCCCTGGACAGCACAAAGGCTAGAGATATCCTGGGATGGGAACCTTTCATCCTTTTCGAGGACGGTCTAGATGATCTGGTGAAGTACCACCTCAGGAAAATGACAGCACAATGAAACGTGCAGTACCGGTTTTCCTTGACAGAGACGGCGTGATTAACAGGGACAGTGCTGATTACGTCCGATCATTGAAGGACTGGATACCACTCCCAGGTTCTATTGAGGCAATAGCGAATCTCAGTAATGCGGGTCACCCTGTCATAGTCGTCACGAATGAGTCAGCAATATCACGGAAATACTGCCATGAATCGGATGTAAGGGAGATACACCAATACATGATTCAGCTTGTCGATAAGGCCGGAGGGAAAATTGACGGTATTTACCACTGCCCTCACCATCCTGATGATGAATGCGATTGTAGAAAACCGAAAACCGGTATGCTGGATACAGCGAGAAAGGAACTGAACCTTCCCCACAGCGGTTATCTTGTTGGTGATGCATCGTCTGATATGGAAATGGGAAGAAGGGCGGGACTGAAAACAATTCTTGTTCTGACAGGTAGAGGAACGAAACAGCTTGAGCTTATAGAAATGGAAAATCACCCATTACCATGGAGAGTGACTGAAGATCTTGCATCCGCTGTTTTGATTATCCTGGAAGATTCAACTGGTTAGTTTACCGGATCATTCGCCTTCAACAATGTCAAGTTTCTCAAGGTAAGTTATCAGTCTGTTGATTCCTATTTGAATCTGTTCTCTATTCTCTTCTTTCCCGGCAATCTCAATGAAGGCTCCTATTTCAGTAATCCCGTGAAAACCATATCCTGCTCCTGTACCTTTCATGCTATGACCGCATCTTTCGATATCTCTATACAGGTTGTTCTCAAGCAGATCATTCATTTTAATGACATCCTCATGTCTGTGTTCTATATATCCGGGAATCAGAGGCATCAACTCAGGATCGGCATGTATTTCGATTCTCTCTTTATTGCTGGTATCCTCCGAATCGGAGGTTTTGGGAATAATTTCTTTAATTACTTTTAAAAGATCGTCTTTACTGACAGGCTTCGCCAGATGAACATCGCATCCTGCATCAAAGCATTTTTCTACCTCTGTATTGATTGAATGTGCCGTTAGAGCCACGATGGGCGTATGCACAATTCCCTTTTCTTCTTCGATTTCCCTTATTCTCATGGTGGCCTGGTACCCGTCCATAAGGGGCATTTGCATGTCCATAAGGATTAGATCCCATTTTTCGGTTGGAAACAGCTCAATAGCAATATTCCCATTATCTGCTTCTACAATGGAGCATGATTCCTTCTTGAGGAAGGCATTGATAAGGAATCTGTTGTCAGAGGAATCATCCACTAACAGTATTTTCAGGAATCCGAGTCCTTTTGGTGCTATTTCAGTATCACCCTGATCCTTTATTTCAGCGGTTTGCACCGCACCCTTTTCCGGAATATCGAACTTTGCCGAAAAACTGAATGTAGTCCCCTCTCCTTTTGTGCTTTCAACGGATATATCGCCATGCATCAGGTGTACGAGTTTTCTCGATATAGCGAGACCGAGTCCGGTTCCACCGAATTTCCTTGTTACCGAAGCATCTGCCTGAGTGAAAGTGTTAAAGATGCTTTCAAGTTTTGCAGATGGTATTCCTATACCGGTATCCGATATTGAGAATTTGAGAGTTGAATTGTTTTTCGTAGTTTCCATATTCTCAACAGACACTCTGATGCTTCCCTTTTCGGTGAATTTTATCGCATTTCCAATCAGGTTTACCAGTATCTGCCTGAGCCTGTTCGGGTCACCGATCAGGAGATCAGGAACTCCCGGTTTTATTTCATATGTCATTTCAAGGTTCTTCTTGTTACTCCGTACGGATAGAGTATCACATATCCTTTTAAGAAGATCATTCAGATTGAAAGGTATTTCCTCAAGAGTGATTTTACCGGCTTCAATCCTGGAAATATCCAGTATATCATTGATTAGCGCAAGAAGGCTCTCGCCTGATGAATGCATCATTTCAACCAGCTTCATCTGCTCGTTATCAAGATTTGTTTCAGACAGCAGACCGGTTGCCCCGATTACGGTATTCAGCGGAGTTCTTATTTCATGACTCATGTTAGCAAGAAATTCCGATTTTGTTCTTGAAGCGTTTTCAGCGGCTTCACTTGCTTCAACAATATCTCTTTCAGCTCGTTTTCTTTCGGTAATGTCTCTTATTATCCCAATCGAATACCAGCAGTCATTCATTCTTGCAGATGATATCGAGAGTTCAACCGGAAATATTGATCCACTCTTTCTTATGGCTTCTATTTCCAGTGTGCGCCCTACCACAAGTCCCTCCCCTGTGGTCTTGAAAACCTCAAATCCATTTCTGAATGATGATATGTATACTGGTGGAGCAATAAGTTCATGCAGGTCCGTATTCAGCATCTCTTCCTTTGTGTAACCGAACATTATTGTGCAGGCTCTGTTCACAAATGAAATCAGGCCATTTTCATTCATCATTATGATAGCATCCTGTGTGGATTGAGTTATGGCTTTGAATTTATCCTCACTGTATCGATGCGATTCGATAGCAATTGTCGACTCGGTAACATCCTGGAGAATAGTCAGAATATTGAACGGGTTACCATTTTCATCATTGATGACAGCGGAATTCATAATAACTTTTGCAACTGATCCGTCTTTCGTTTTAAGATCAATCCTGTACTCCTCAACCCTTCTGTTTGATCGCAGTTCCTTTAGCAGAAATTTTTGATTATCCGGGTTTGAATAGATAAGAGAAACCGGTTTCATGATTATTTCTTCTCTTGTGAATCCTGTTATCCTGGATACAGAATCTGAAATGTCGACTAAATTCCCGTTCATATCGGTCTGGTAAAATATGATGTTCTGTAAATTGTTAATGATAGAAAGGTAGTCCGATGCCTTTTGATCTCTCTGTTTCAGAGTTCTGCTTTTTCTGGAAATTTCTATAAATGTGTGAATCAATCCTCTATGCTCTCTTATTATGCATTCGGTAGTTGAAATGACAACCGGAATGATTCTGTCCTTATCACCCCTGAGAAATCCATCAACAGCGATCGTGGATGGCTCAAGCGGGGTTTTGTTCAGCGTTTTCAGGAAAATATCGCATCTCTTTCCGATTATAGCCGTTTCGGGTAATCCAACCATCTCAGCTGCTCTGTTGTTGATTTCAACAATTCCACCTCTATCGAAATCAACAATGAATACACCTGCACCCTGAGAATCAAAGAAGTTCTGATTAGAATCTCCTGCTGTTTTTATGGGATAATCCGGTGTATTCATTACGGCACCTCTCAAAGGTAATCGAAACAATATGCATGAGAATATCGCAGGTATTATTTCTGCAAATCGATATTTCTCATCTTAATGGATATATATAAAAATTCTAACGAATGCACATCATGCTCAATATTCACGATAAGAAGTACTCATTAACTTACCAAATACTGAAATATTCAACAGATCTACGCTTCTATTTATTGGATTTGCGGAATCACTTTCTTATTTGTAGTATTAAGTATAATATTAAACTTATTTGAGTTGATTGGAGATTTATGGCTTCAATACTTATCGTAGATGATGATTCAATGGTCAGAAAAATGCTGGTAAAAGTTTTCCAGAATGAAAACTACCTAACCCTTGAAGCGTCTGATGGTAATTCCGCTTTAAGGATATTTCGTGATGAGACTATTGATGTGGTTATAACAGATATTGTTATGCCTGATATGGAAGGCATCGAGACTATTCGTGAATTACGGAAGATCAATCCTGATGTAAAGATAATCGCATTCTCTGGTGGAGGTTCTCTTTCACCGGATGGCTACCTGAAAATCGCTGCTTCCATGGGTGCCAAATACACATTTCAGAAACCATTTGACATAAAAGAACTCAAAAAGGCTGTTAAGAAACTCCTGGATTCCTGAAATCAGCTCATCACATAGGCTTGTATAAGATCTATTGTCGCTTCTAGAGCTTTTTCGTGTGTCCGCTCATTTGCATGTGAAGCGTTTACTCCCGGCCCAATCAATCCATGTTTTACATCAAGTCCTGATTTGAGAGCCACTGCCGCGTCTGATCCGTAATGAGGGAAAGTATCAACAGTGAAAGGGATGGAATTCGCTTCAGCAAGTCTTATCAATCTTTTAGTTATCTGGTAGTTGAACGGTCCGGTGCTGTCAGCGGCGCAAATCGTGACACTGTTCTCTGAAGACTCTCTTCCAGGTCCTGCAACACCCATATCAACAGCGATGAATTCACTTGACTTCTCCGGGAGAAAACCAGCTGCGCCATGCCCCACTTCCTCATACGATGTAATGAGAAAATGCAGGGTTCGCTTTGGTGTTATCTCTTCTTTTACCAGCCTCTCAGCTACTTCAATGAGTATTGCTACTCCCGCCTTGTCATCGAGGTGCCTTGATTTGATAAACCCTGATTTCGTTCGAACAGGGCGAGGATCGAAATGTATGTAGTTTCCAACGGACAGGCCAAGCTCCAGTATTTCCTTTTTCGATGACACTTCTTCATCAAGCCTGATATACATTTCCTCTTTATTCCGCTTTTCTGAAGCCTTTTCCAGCCCATGGATATGGACGGAAGTATTGTCATAAAGAACCGTTCCATCAAAGAGCTTCCCGTCCCAGGTTTCAATTTTGCAGTACTCACCCTCTATACTTGACATTGTATAGGAACCGATTGTTCTGAGTCTGATCCTGCCGTCATCTTCTATTCCACTGATCATCCCTCCCAGTGTATCAAGATGCGCCGAGAGGATTATACCTTCAGGTGTTGAACCATTGAGTGTCGCTATTATGCTCCCTTTCGTGGTTGAACGAATTGCCAGATTCAGATGCTCTAATCTTTCTCGAACGATATCCATCGCAGCCTCAGTATGCCCGGACACACTTCTAATTTGAAGCAATTGCATTAATGTATCTGTTACATCAACATCGGTATTCATCTTATTCCTTTCAGATTGTAACACGGGGTTTGAACCTCTGGAAATTATAATCATATTCCAGGCATGAGAAAGAAGCGTACAAAACGGTTGTTAAAAGCTCTCAGCCTTATTCTGCCCTTTGCGCTGCCTGCTGGAGTATTCGTATTCTGGCTCTCGGATCAGTGCCGGGGTCAGGATGGTGATCCGCTTCATATAGTTGCATCCATGGATCCCGATGGAGGCCGGACAACAACATTCTCCACAATACTGCCCGATGGAAATGAAGCGGTATGGGAATGTTCGGATGGAACCTTTATTGAGACCGGAGATGTTACAGCAGCTGGCAGAACAGTTACATGGCAACCGCGTCCTGGGCTGGAAGATTCCGTTCTTATTGTTATCACAACTCCCGCCATTTCAGATACGGTCAGATTTCTTCCTGTAATTCCAGACATAATTCCATCTCTTACCGTATCCGCCGCATATCATCTTGCCATTCTTGAGAGAGCCAGAAGCATCCAGATGGCTCCAGGCATCTACAGGGCTATTTCAATGCCTGACGCTCTTCGAAAGTACGACGGGCTTGTTGTTCTGATTGTCAAAACACAGCAGGACAACCGCAGGGCTTTTTGTATGTTTCCGGGTGACACTGTCGAAATATTTCTCCCGCTGGGAGGTACCGTACAGGCTGCAGGCCTTGATGAAATGGAAGATGCTATGGACAACTCGGGTAATGTTCAGATAATATTCTACTGAAGGGATTACAGATTCCCGCTATTTCCTTCATCTGTTCTTTGTAGTGGTTGATGAAGAATCTCACGGTTCTCTCCTCTTCATCCCATTCTTCGAGGATCCAGGGGGCTTCGTTTTTCAGAGCTGAAACGCCTTGTGCTGCTCGATATTTTTCGGGTAGGCGTTGCGGTGAAGTGGTGAAGCATCGTGTTGCCAGTTCTTCAACTGTTTTATCAGAGGTAGTGCAGAACACTGTAGCGGGCCATCCCTGTATGATGATGTGGTTCGTTACAAGTTGGCCCCTTGA
>DAOWJX010000256.1 GCA_030640155.1 Candidatus Aegiribacteria sp.
CGAGGAGAATTTCGGAATATATTGTCATTCGGAGAATACGACAGGAACATGTGTTTCAGGATTCTATTCGAGTAACTATTCAAATGAGACTCTCCGGCCAAAGCTGGTTGTAACGTATGAGGAGCAGGATCTCTCAGGAACTACATGGGCTCTTATTAAAATAGGATCTGATTAATCGTACAGCGGAGAAATGTGCGGAAGTCATAAGAACAGGAATAGAGAAACGGGAATCATTAGTTAACGGCCACCTTGACAGAACGCCATGTAAACATATGTATAGGGTAAAGGTGGTGGAAAATGAAAAATCTGACCGCAAGACAGAGGCAGGTTCTCGACTACATTTCTTCGTTCATTTCTGAGCATTCATACCCTCCCAGCATAAGGGATATTCAGAACCACTTTGGTCTGAAAAGCACAAAGGGCGTAAAAGATCATATCGACAGGCTTGTAGAAAAGGGGTATCTGAACAGAACTGATGGAGCAGCCAGAGCACTTGAGGTTGTAGGACGATCATCATCAGTAAGAACTGTTCCCGTTGTGGGAAAAGTAGCTGCGGGATTACCGCTGCTTGCAGATGAAAACATTCAGGATTACCTGCCCGTTTCTAAATCGATCGCAAGATCAGAGGGCATGTTCTATCTGAAAGTAAAAGGCGACAGCATGATCGGCGCTGCAATACTTGAAGACGATCTTGTACTTGTTCGTCCCCAGCCTTTCGTTGAACAGGGAGAGATAGCGGTTGTCCTCATTGGCGATGAAGCCACAGTCAAGCGCTTTTACATGAAGAACGGCAGAATAGAGCTTCACTCCGAGAATCCCGACTACGATCCAATAATCTGCGACAGCTCTTCGGATAATATCAGGATCATAGGGAAGGTCACAGCAGTTTTCCGGGAAATGGAATAAAGAGAATAATACTGCGAAGGAGTAAATAAAATGAGTATGTCCATTTTCAGAAATATTATACTGATGTTATTTGTATTATCAGTAATCGGATGCGGTCACTACGAGATTGTCTATACTGAAAAGCATGCTGTCCCGCAGGAATCCACGATTTATGTTACAACCTTCAATGGTGACATTGATATCGAGTGGTACCATGAAGACGAGATGTCTCTTGAGATAACGAAATCCTCATGGAGAAGCGAAGAGGAACTTGAAAAGGCTGAAGTAGTCGTCATTACCGATTCTGAAACAAGGATAACAGCCCGTAAACTTGATGATGATGCCGATGTCGGGGTATCCCTGTCGTTGCTGCTTCCACCTGGAACCGCCATACAAGTCCTTGAAACCTCCAATGGTGACGTAACAGTTACTGATGGCATTGGTAACGCAGAAGCCAATACATCAAACGGAGACGTGACATTCTCGAATTTCAACGGAACAATAGATATAAGAACAAGTAACGGAGATATCATTGTACGGGGAGGTACTCTTACAGGGGCTAGAACCTCAAACGGAAGTATAGAAGCAGAAATATATGCTGTTCCGCCTGAAGGAACTGTTCTTGACACGAGCAACGGCGATATAATCATCAGCGTTCTCCAGGGACTGAACGCGGAACTCGATATGGATACTTCAAACGGTTCTATAACCATCGAAGCGGAAGATCTGACGGATGTCAGAATATCTGACTCGGACGGTCGGGCAACACTTGGTGAAGGCGGCTCAACAATCAGGCTTGATACATCCAACGGAGATATCAAGGTTAGCACAATTGCGCCTGAATAGAATCATACTTGTTGCTATCCCAATGGAAATAATTGAATTCAAATCAGCAACAGAATTAGAAAGAGCGGTAATCTACAAGCTCCTGCCCGGAGGATTTGTTTCAAGTGGTTTAATTAGGTTGGGCGAAGCCAAACGGATTCATATGGCGATTCAGAGTTAATACATTATGAATACAAGGGGAGGTGATACTATGCATTCAGCAAAAGAACAGGTAAGCAAAATCATTCATGAACAGCCTGATGATAGTTCCTACGATGAGATCCTTCGCGAGTTAGCCTTTGCTCGAATGGTTGAACGCGGTCTAAAGGATTCTGATGCAAAAAGGATAATCAGCAACACTGAGATGAAGCACAGAATCAGAACATGGCAGAAATAAACTGGACAGAGGAAGCAGAACGGTGGCTCAAGGATATCCATAACTATATAGCTCAGGATAACCCGGAATCGGCGATTCGGGTAGTTGATGCTATCTACGAAAGGGCACAATTAGTATGTCGGTTCCCAGAGATAGGTCATAGGTACGATAGAATTCCAGACCAACATATCCGTATTCTGCTGTATGGACATTACAGAATTGCATATCTCATCAAGACCGATGGAAACATAGACATTTTGGGTGTCTTTCACGGAGCTCTTGACATAGACCGCTACCTCTATTGATTCAAGTACTTTCTGATGAGTCTTAATGTACAGATAATTTCCTCAGGATTCCAGGTATTTCTGAAGGGGAATTGACGAAAAAATCGGCTCTATCCATCTCCTCCTGTTTTCCGTAACCGTATGCACATCCTATTGATGGTATTCCGTTCTCGAGCGCGGCTTCAATATCATGATACCGATCACCGATCATAACTGCCAGATTACTTTCTGTTCTTAGCATAATCTCTTTTACCCTGTTCGTCTTTGAAGCATGACCATCGCGTCCCAGCAGCATGGAGAACATCCTGCGGATACCGAGTGAATCTGTCACAAGTTCGATATACTCCATTCCAGCGTTGGAGCAGATGGCAAGGGTGAAGCCAAGTTCGGATATTTCCTGAAGCATCTGATGTATTCCGGGATACAGCTCCCCGCTTTCCGGCAGAGTATTCTTCTGGTGCTTCCGTATGCCGTCGCGAAAAGCAGTACAATTCTCGATGCTGTCATCCAGGAGCTTTCTGCAGAAAACCTCAAGCGGTTCTCCGTACAGGGCGTTGATGTCTTCCGGAGCCGCGGGGGGAAAACCGAGATCCGTTATTGCCATATTAATAGCAGGAACGAGGGCTTTCTCAGTAAAATGAAGAGTCCCGTCCAGATCGAAGATAGCAACATTGCAGTTTCCCATAAGTATTCCCTTTTCTATTACGTATTGGCAGTAAATATACATTAATTATTCTCATGAGATGTATATAGATGTTTACATATCAGATCAAGGACAATCCTCCAGAGGGGATATCTTAAACATTTCTCTTCTCGGCAGGACTGCGGGTAACCCGGTTCGCAATGCCGAAGGCCTCAACCTTAAAGTACATTATCATGTGAGATCATAATGTTTCCAGTTCAAGATTAAAATTGACAAACGGTCCATATTTAGTATGATATATGGACCGGAGGTGAAAGAATGCATATTACAAGTGACATAAAGCCAGTTACATACTTAAAAAACAGGGCAGCGGATTTGCTCAATCAAATAAACGAAACTCACCGTCCTGTGATAATCACACAAAATGGAGAGCCTCGGGCTGTACTTCAAGATCCAAAAAGCTATGAAAACATGCGTAATGCAATTGGCATCTTGAAGCTGATTTCACAGGGGGAGGCTGACATCAGGGATGGCAAGGCCAAAACCCAGGAGGATGTATTCAGAGACATTGAGGCAACACTGAAAGAAAAGCCTCAGTGAGCCGGGCGTATCAAGTAGTATGGGCTGGCGTTGCCGAGAAGGATCTGAAGGAAATTCTTGAATATACTGCAAATGATAACCCTTCAAATGCATTAGAGATATTTCAAAAAATCAAACAAAGAGCATCAACCCTTTATACCTTTCCTAAGCGTGGTCGTGTTGTACAAGAGCTTCAAGATCAAAGCATCCTCATATATCGCGAATTAGTCGTCCCACCCTGGAGAATAATATACAGAATCTCAGATAATATTGTGTATGTGCTATCAGTATTGGATTCAGGGCGAAACGTAGAGGATATCTTATTGAAACGATTAGCGTATTATGAATAATGGACATGGGAAAAAGCAACCAGCTGGTACTCAAAGGGTTTTGATCCAGACGGGTGACCCCGCAATCTGAGAATATCACTTACTTACATCGGACCTGCCCCTTGGGGAATACCATCTTCATCAAAAGAAAACCAGTTTCCTGATAGTGATTCGAAATCCCAGGTTCCTATCCAAAAGACATATAAAGCCTCTTTATTATAACTCCAGAAATAAATTGTAAAACTAACGGTGTTGTCTTTTGAAATCATTTCAGAACGACTAATTGGATGATGATAGTTTACAGCAATATCCCAACAATAAATAGTTGATTTGAAAAGCTTACTTTCATCATCTACTAAGTATTCAAGAGAACGGGATAGCTGATTAGCATATTCCGGAGGAGAAGGAGGTAGATAATGTTCACAAACAAAATATGTTACACATTTAGTTATATATTGATATTGGAGCAAATACATATTACCATAATCAACACCATCAAAAACTCCTGAACAAAATACATTATACA
>DAOWJX010000299.1 GCA_030640155.1 Candidatus Aegiribacteria sp.
ATCCGAGAGCCTTACCTGTAGTGAAAATCCCGGAGGTAAACAGCTGGTTTCCGGCATGGGTGCTTACATGTGTGATTCTCGGACTTGCGGTTCTCAGTTTCTTCTTTCCAGGTGTCGGTCTGGAAGCAGGTCTCCTTTGCGCAGCAGGCGGAGCTGTTGCTGTTATCTGGCATTCTATTTACAGAAGAAGACATCCTCGAAACGTGTGTGGAGAGAATTACTGCAATCGATCTACAAGAACAATCCTGAGAGGGTTTGACTGGGACACACTTTTTCTGCTGGCCGGGATCTTCTTCATGGTTGGAGCTCTGGAGCAGCTTGGAGTCATGGAAAGAATAGGCGTATTCCTGGCAGGGGTATCGGGCAACAACCCGCTGCTGGCTTTCCTGTTAGTAGTAACAAGCGCTGTGGTATTCAGCGCTTTTATAGATAATGTTCCCTATGTTACCGCTATGATTCCGGTAACACATGCAATAGCACAGACTCTGGGAAATCTTGGACAGAGTCACTATTACCTCACATTCGGCTTGCTCATAGGAGCTTGTCTTGGCGGTAATATCTCACCGGTTGGCGCCGCGGCGAACATCGTATCCGTATCTGTCCTGAGAAAGAACGGATTCAAAGTATCCTTTATGGATTTTGTTAAAATAGGGCTTCCCTTCACCCTTGCAGCAACTATTGCCGGAGCCGCGTTCATCTGGTTTGTTTGGGGGCCGTAAGCAATATGAATAATCATGAGCCGCATAAATGGCATATCGATGATCCCGTTACAGTCATTCGCACATATGCAAGTGCGAGTACGAGTGCAAGTGCAAGAACTGATGGATTGAACTGGATAAAGGAACTTGCGGACGAATGGAAGAGTCCCTTTCTTGTTGTTGATTCGGAAGTTGGAAGGCTGTGGAATCATCAGCTGCAATCTCTCTTCTCAACATCATCCGGTCTTTATCTGATGGATGCCGCAGAGGAACTGAAAAATACCTTTACTCTTGATCAGATATGGGGAAGCATGGCCGGAGCGGGAGTACGGAGAGATACTCCCGTAATTGTAGTAGGTGGCGGACTGACTTGTGATATAGGTGCAATGGCAGCATCAACTTACCTCAGAGGTTTAAGATTGATGCTCGTTCCCACCACGCTTCTGTCAATGGTGGATGCATGTCTTGGTGGAAAAACCGGTGTGAACCTTGCCGGAGTGAAGAACCAGGTAGGTACTTTTCATCCTGCAGAGATAATTGTGATATCACCCGAATATCTTGATACACTCCCCGAACGGGAATTCCGTAACGGTATGGCAGAAGCATTGAAGACAGCACTGATTGGTGATCCGGGAATCAAGACCATTATTCAGGAAGTGAGCGAAGCAGAATACTCATCAGATCAGATTCTTGAGATGATAGAAAGATGTCTTAAGGTGAAAGGTGAAATCGTTTCTGAAGACCTGCTTGAGAATGATTCCAGAATGCTTCTGAACCTTGGACATACAGTGGGACATGTTCTTGAGAGCGCGAGTGAATTCAGATTGTCTCATGGGGAAGCGGTTGGTCTGGGCATGATTGCTGAAGCCGCTATTGCTGTCAGATTCGGTGGAAATAGTAATCTTCCGGAAGAGATAAAGCATCTCCTGGAATTCTGCGGTCTGCCAACAGAAATCGAGGGGATACCTTCTTCTGAAGTACTCGCCAGACTGCTTCAGCATGATAAGAAATCCCGAAGAAGCGGACGGATCTGGGCTCTCCCCTTTGACTGGGGTGACTGCAGGTTAACTCATATGACAACTGATCAGGAAGAGGAAATTCTTCCGCAGGTTCTAAGCTTTCTGAGGACGTAAACTCAAATTGAAAAAAATCACCGAGGGTAGTTTCTGGGAGCACCTTGAAGAGATGAGGAAGCGGATATTCATCGTCCTGGGAGTGCTTGCAGGTTCTGTGATAGTATCCTTCCTGTTCAGCAGACAACTGATGATACTGGTGCTCAGCCATGGTCCCGAAAGACTCCAGACTCTGGCTCCGGCGGAGGCTTTCTCAGCCCACCTGAATCTTTCGCTTACTGCGGGTATTATTGTTTCTTCTCCGATAATATTCTATCAGTTCTGGAGATTCGTTTCTCCAGGATTGTACAGAAAGGAGAGGAAAACAGCTGTCAGGGCAGCAATTGTATCGGTTCTGCTTTTTCTTGCAGGAGCTGCATTCGCCTGGTTCCTTATGCTTGAACCGGTACTCGGTGTATTTCACAGTTTTGAAACCGGAAACATCACGGGTGACTGGAGCCTTGCGAATTATATCGGTTTCCTCGGCAGGTTCATTCTCCTTTTCGGCATCGCATTTCAGCTTCCCGTTTTGGTGCTTATACTGGTGAGGATGGGGGTTGTAACTCCACATTCTCTGGCAAGATTCAGAAGACATATAATCGTAGGACTGCTTATAATAGCAGCTCTGCTGACTCCTCCGGATCCGCTGACTCAGATAATGCTGACTCTTCCTTTATACATTCTATTTGAGCTGAGTCTGCTCGTGGCCAGAATGGGAAGCAAAAGAAAAGAAGTATCATGATAAATTCAAACCAGGGTTTGAACCAGGATACAGAATCTCTTCGGGATGCATGTCCGGAGACTGCTTTAAAAGTGGAAATTATCATTCCCGTCTTTAATGAGGAAGGAATTCTGGAAAGTCAGCTTGTCCCGATTCTGGAAATACTCCCTTCCGGATTTCAAATATCAGTAATCGAGAATGGGTCTACGGACAGCACGCCTGATCTGCTGCATAATCTCACCGAAAAGTATACATCCCTCCGCTCAGTTTCCCTCCCTGACCCGAATTACGGACTTGCCATGAAAACAGGCCTTCTAAAGGCTGAAGGGGATATTCTCATAATTGATGATCTGGATGTGCTGGATCTCGATTTCTGGATTCGAGGTTTGAAGCTGCTTGGATCCGGTAATGTTGATTTTGTACAGGGTTCCAAGGTTCTTGCGGGGAAAGCTGATAAACGCCCCCTCGTTCGAAAGGCTGCGACTCTCACACTGACATTTCTTCTCAGAGCGTTGCTCGGATACGATGGAACGGATACTCATGGTCCAAAGGTGATCTGGAGAAAAGCCATAGAGGATATTCCCGCCCGGTGCGGATTTGAACTGGACATGTTTCCTACTGAATTCGTAATCAGAGCGCAGCGCGCCGGAGTGGGTATCCGTGAAATCCCCATTCATCTGAGAGAGATCCGGGCTACGCCACTACCACTGACAAGGAGAATCCCAAGAGCGTTGAGAGATATCTGGCGCCTTCACCGAACATTGTAAAAGGAGCCCCGCTTGCTTGAAACTTGACTACTAAACATGTGTTTACTATTTTAGAGTTATGGAGGAGGCGGGAGCGTGGTGACCAGGTATGATGAACCGGTCGAAATGATCAGTCATTTCACCGGAGGAACAGTGCAGCCGTGCCGTTTCAGGTGGAATGGCCATGTGTACCATATCGCTTCGGTATCCTCGAAATGGGAAAGCCGCGAGGGAGCTTACCCGCTTTTTCATTACGTTGTACGCACTGAAGGAGAAGATGTTTATGAAATTCATTTTGATACATCTGATCTCACCTGGACTCTTGATTTCCACTACTCCGAATAAATAGTGACAGGCACTATTTAAATAACAACCAGAAAATCGGTTCAAAATATTAAATAGTGCCTGTCACTATTTAAAAGGTTGAAATATGAGAACATCACCCTATGTTAACATCACCCCACGGGGACATGCACGCTCTGGTGCGTGTCCCCGCACTATCTTTCACATTGACATGGACACCTACTTTGTGTCGGTGGAGCGCCTTTCTTTTCCGTGGCTGAATGGAAAGCCGGTCATCGTCGGCGGCAGAACTCTCAGGTCTGTTGTAGCCTCATGCAGTTATGAGGCACGTGAAAGAGGGATAAGTTCCGGGATGCCCATAGTGAAAGCCATGCGTCTGGCACCTGACGCGGTCATCATTTCGGGAAGTCACGGAAGTTATACATCCTATACCAGGAAGATACTTCAGGTTCTGCTCTCCTTCTCACCGATAGTTGATCCTGTCAGTATCGACGAGGCTTTCATGGATGTGACCGGGATTGTTGGTAACTCATCACCACGCGAACTGGCCATACGGATACAGAAGGCAATTCTGGACCTGACAGGGCTCTGGGCCAGTACAGGTATAGCGCAGAACAGGTTTCTCGCGAAGATGGCTTCGAACAGGGCGAAACCAAAAGGAGTTGTTGAACTGAAACCGGATGACATTATTGATTTCCCGGTTGGCAGAATCTGGGGTGTGGGTCCGGTAACACAGAGGCGGTTTTTCACTCTTGGAATAGAAAGAATAGCGGACCTGCGCAGATTCACGCGGCAGCAGCTCAGGGCACTTCTCGGAAAACAGGGTGACAGTCTCTATTTTCTCTGCAGAGGAATTGATGATTCTCCTGTAGTTCCCGGCGATCTGGCTTCGCAACCGCTGTCCATAAGCAATGAACATACCTTCAGTACAGATGTGCTGGAGCCGGAGGAGTACCTTCCGGTTCTTGCGCTGATGTGCCAGAAGGTAGCCCGCAGGACACGGGATAAAGGGCTTGCCGGAAGCACACTTACACTGAAGTACAGGTTGAGCAATCTGCAGCGCCGGTCCAGGGCATATACTCTGTCAGGACACACTGATAGCGCAAGGATTCTCTACAGCGTTACCGCTATGCTGGCCCGCTCCGCTGTACATTCCAGAATAAGGCTTATAGGTGTATGTCTCGGTTCACTGACACGGGAATCCGGACGTCAGCAGGAGATGTTCGGGGATAAGGGAAGAGTGATTGACAGTACGGTTGACAGCATGCGTCACAAATTCGGAGAAAAATCTATCACAGGCTGCAGAACTCTGCGCAGGATTACATTGACTGGGGAGGCTTGAAGACTATGATAGAAAGTCACTTGATATGATCAGTTACAGGAATAAGGATGAAGGTTGTATTTGAGTAATACATCAGCAAAAAGTAAAGTTGAAATAAGGCTGGGAACATCCGGATACAGCTTTGCTGACTGGGTAGGACCCTTTTACCCCCCGGGCACTTCGCGAGGGGAAATGCTTGCCTGCTATTCTTCGCACTTCTCTACTGTTGAGGTTAATAGTACCTACTATCGTATAATGCATCCGAAGGTATCCTGGAACATGGTCAACAAGACTCCTGAGAGGTTTGAATTTATTGTGAAACTGCACTCAAGCATGACCCATTCAAGAAACGCGACGAAGGATCAGTGGAATGATTTCAAAAAAATGCTGAAACCATTTATTGAGGTTGATAAACTGTCCGGGCTTCTGGCGCAGTTTCCATATTCCTTCAAGCCATCTGATGAGGGTTTACGATACATTGAGGAACTTAATGAAGAAACCAATGATATACCTCTTGTAGTCGAGTTCAGATACGATGAGTGGTACAGGCGGGAAACCCTCGAGAGGATAAGCGCAAATGGTATTGCTCTGGTTACGGTGGATCTCCCTAAATTACCTCATCTTCCTCCACCACAGGCCATAGGAGGAAAACCATTCGGTTATATAAGATTACACGGCAGAAACGCGCGACAATGGTGGAATGGTGGCCCGCTGAGGTATGATTATGCGTACAGCAATGAAGAACTTCGCGCAGGGCGGCCTGTTATCAACATGCTTGGTTCGGAATCAGGCAGGATATTTGTAATGTTCAATAACTGCCATTTCGGCCAGGCAGTGAAGGATGCCATCCGTATGGATGAATTATTTAAAGGAGAATAATGATGAAACTGATTTCTGTTTTTTTCTCTCTAGTACTGGTAACAACATTCATCGGGACTGGATGCGGAACCACAGGACCGAACATTTCGACGAATTTCCCCTTCTTCTTTCTTCAGGATTTAGATGTTTCCGGTATTCCGGAAGACTGTTGCTATTTAAAGGGTGGCGGTGATGGAATTGCCGCTGCGGACAGTCTCTATTTCATCGATTACCAGAACGGTTATTGCAGGGCTAAAGTCTACCTTCAGGGTTATCCGATAGAGGATGTCGGCGCAACTGCAGAGGGTGGCTACGCGCTGGCGCTGTGCGGAAATCTTCTGTTCTACGTAAGCAATGATACATATACAGTCCATAATCCGATCCCTTTTTCTTCCTATGGCAGTTTTATTCTAACCAACCCTACAGGCGGGAACTGGCACCTATATTCAGTTGGATCAAACGGAACCATAACAACCATCAGTTCGCTTTCTTGGGATGTAACAGCTGTGGATACGGTATCCGGTCTTATTGAGCCCGTGGCCGCGGTTATAACCGCGGATGGATCTTCGATATTCATAGCGGATGGTTACGATAACACCGTAAAAAAGATATCCACCGGTAACCTCGGTACTGTCACCGCGGAATGCGAAGTAGCAGGCGGGATCAATGACCTCTACGCTGGTCCAGGTAATCTCATATATGTCGCGCCCGATTCTCTGAGCGAAATCTGGGGGATTGATACCGGAACCGGTCAGCACTACTCAACGTATTCTATATCTTCTCCCGCAGTGTCAGTAGCGGTTACTCCGGACGATAATTACATATATGTCGGTTTTCAGGGAAGTGGTGTAACCGTTATCAATGCTCAGAACCTTGATGTTGAAGCATCTGCCAATTACGGCACTCCGTATGATATTTCGATTAATCCAAACGGTAACAGGGCAATACTCTGCACCAGCCTGGGCAAGATCATAACCCTCCAGAAATAGGATGTGAAGATAAGTATGAGTACAGATCACCATGGTTCCTTTGATGTAACCGATAGCAACGAGTACTCCAGCGAAACAATGAAACTGCTTCTTGAAAGGGCCAGCTGCAGGGATTTCAAGGAGAAACAGATACCCGAAGATCTATTGTATTTTGTGCTCAACGCTGGAGTGCATGCGGCAACCGGTGGTAATCTTCAGCCATTCTCCATCATCCGCATTGAAAACAATGATATGAACCAGTGGTTTGCCGACAACTGCGGTCAGAAATTCATCGCGAAAACTCCAACAACACTTTTATTCTGTATTGATATGCACAGGCTGAAGAGATGGGCAGCTCTGTGCAATGCCCCATTCGCGGCTGACAGAGCATTCAGACATTTCTGGATTTCCTTTCAGGACACAATCATAGCGGCTCAGAACATCTGTACAGCTGCGGATGCGATGGGTCTGGGCTCGGTTTATATAGGTACCGTGATGGAGTTCATTCCGGAGATAAGGGAGAGGCTGGAACTTCCGGATGGAGTTCTTCCTGTAGTTTTACTCTGTCTTGGCTGGCCCAGGCATCACCCTGAACCCCGAAAGAAATTGGATGTCAATGTTCTTGTTCATCGGGAAAAATATCACGATCCAACCGATAAAGAGCTGCTCGAAGCTTTCGAGAAAAAGTATCCCGACAGAAAGACTGATATCACAGACCAGCACATGGAGACTTTCCGGACAGTCTGCGAAGAGACGGAAGGCAGGGAACTTGCAGACAGGCTCGTCGAGACAGTAAAAGAAAAAGGTTTCTTCAACATGGCTCAATTGTACTTCGGCCTTCATTACCGCGCCAGCATGATGGCTGATGGTAATCCCGACATTCTGAAAGTAATCAAGAACGCCGGGTTGAATTTCTGGGAGTGAGACCGGTAAGTGACTGAAAGCATTGATCTCACCAGGGAGCAAGCTGTCCGGCTAAGTCTGGATTCCCAGATGCTTCTTGACGACCCGGGACTTCCGGAAGGAAGGGAGGGTGTTGCTCTCACCATTGAGAGACTGGGCTACATCCAGATAGATACCATCTCGGTGGTTCAGAGAGCGCATCACCACACCCTCTGGACAAGATTTCCGGATTACGACCCTGAAATGCTGTATACGCTTCAGGCAAAAGACCGGAGGATATTCGAGTTCTGGGGACATGCCGCATCCTACCTGCCCATGAACGATTACAGATACTACCTGCCGCGAATGCGCAACTTCATCGATCCCAAGGACAAATGGGCAAAGCAGAGACTCAGGAAGTGCGGCCACCTTATGGATGATGTTCTTGGCAGGATTCGAAATGAAGGACCTCTCGGATCGAAGGATTTCAAGTCGAATCCTGACGCTGAATCCGGAAAGTGGTGGGACTGGAAGCCGGCCAAGATTGCTCTTGAGCTTCTTTTCTGGAGGGGTGACCTCATGGTCACCGAACGTCGTAATTTCCACAGAATGTATGACCTTACGGAGAGAGTACTTCCTGATAGTGTTGACACTTCCATGCCTTTTGAAGACGAACTGGGGCGTTTTCTGGTTCACAGGGCACTCTCATCCTACGGAATTGCGACCGGGAAGGAAATAGTGAACCATCTGCATGCAGCTTCCAGAGAAACAATTTTGAATGCCGTTCAGGAGCTGGTGGATGAGGATGTTGTTATCAAAGTGTCTGTTGAAAACGAAGGTGGATACTACGTGTTGTCCGATACCATTCAGAACTCACCACTGTCTCCCTGTGCAGCGCCAAAAGTATTCCTTCTATCTCCTTTCGATAATCTCATTATCCAGCGGGATAGAACCAGCCGGCTGTTCGGATTTGATTACGCTCTTGAATGTTACCTGCCAAAAGAGAAGAGGAAACACGGATATTACGTCCTGCCAGTTCTCT
The DNA here is from genome assembly GCA_030640155.1 of Candidatus Aegiribacteria sp. Taxonomy (GTDB): domain Bacteria; phylum Fermentibacterota; class Fermentibacteria; order Fermentibacterales; family JCC-6; genus Aegiribacteria. Next base: position 8,652 of record DAOWJX010000299.1, read on the forward strand.
GGGGTGACAGACTTATCGGCAGACTGGATCCGAAGGCTGACAGAAAAAACAGAAGGATGATCATCCGTAATCTGCGGTTTGAACCCGATTTTGATGGCTACGATGAATTCCTGATGCCATTCGCCCGGAAGCTTGTTGATTTTGCTACTTTCAACGGCTGCGAGAAAATAGAGTTCAATGAAGTAGAGCCACGCACCATAGGCGCGTTGCTGAAACAACTTGTTCGTGAATCGGAGAGAGAAAAAAGAGATGGATAATGCCGTACACGAAATAGCAAAAAGATTGAGAGGGATTGCGGAACCTGACAGAGCGGCAAAACACCAGAGGTTCTTCAAAACAGGAGAAGGTGAGTACGGAGAAGGCGATAAGTTCATTGGAGTAAGAGTTCCGCTGATAAGAAAACTGGTAAGGGAATTTCGAGGTCTTGCACTTGAAGAGACAAAAACGCTGCTGTTCTCGTCATGGCATGAAGA
>DAOWJX010000285.1 GCA_030640155.1 Candidatus Aegiribacteria sp.
CCGTTAAGAAGATTATCAAGTGCTGTGGCGAGCACTTCAACACCCGGACACCTGGCAGAATAGGGTGTGGGTTTAAGATCGTAAAGAGCAGGTGCGGCGTAACCTATCAGGACGAACGCTCCATTAAAGAGAGATGAATCGACCGGGCATGGCGAACCTGTCGCTCTGGCGTTCAAAGCGGCGACAAGATCGGCAAGAGGAAGGCTTCTGTAGGTTCCTGCAGGACCATGATATTTCAACTGCAGTCTGCAGCCGTCTTCAATCGGGAAACTGTTCTCTCCAAGTGTGAATCGATAATTATCAACAGACATCTCAGGTTTATCGAGAGCAAGCCACGCAAGCGCTACCGGCAGCGATGCTGCAATACCGTCCGGTGTTACCGAAAGGAGTCGGATATTTCGAAAGACCCCGTCCGGATCCTGTCTGTCGTTGCTGCTTCCCAGCAGAGGAACACCCTGTGCTATCATCCGGCAGGGGGGAATGCAGGAAAAGGCGGAATCCAGGTCGGAAAAATCACCTGAAATATCGATGATCGCATTCTCCGGAACAGGACTACCGTCTTCGCGTTGCAGTAGAGACATGACAAATACGGTCTTTCCAGCAGACGCGACAGAACTGAAAATACTGTCCTCAGTTACCGAATAGATTGATGGAAGATCGAAGAGAATATCAAAACCGACTGCGTTGGCTCCCCAGTCCTGAAGAATCATAAGAACATCAGAATAAAGCTGGCGTGGAACGGGAAATGGAAGCTGATCCATGGAACCGCCGTCAAGCAGAATAAGTATAATGCTGCTGTCTGCCTTTGCCGGAGTCGGGGAGAGTCGGAAGCGCAGGTCAAGCGTACTTCTTTCAAGACTGTCCGCGAATTCGAGGTTCGAAAAACTCCATGAAACAATTGTTGATAACAGAGCTATCAGAAGTACTTGAAAGATCCTTCTGGTTCTGCTGCCGGGCATAAAAGAGTTAGAGAACATTTCGGGCTTTCTCCAGCAGTGGTACTTCCTCCGGTTTGATCTTACCGATGTCAATGAAATACTGTCTCAGGGCGAGAACGGCACCTCTATCAAACTGAGTATCAATACCTTCAATAAGAATGTTGAGCGTTTTATTGAGGGTGAACGGTTCACGGTAATGCCTTTTGGCTGTAAGTGCCTCGAAAACATCAGCGACAGCGATTATTTTTCCACCTATCGAGATCTCATCACCCTTGAGTCCATCAGGGTATCCTTCTCCATCTATTCTTTCGTGGTGCTGCGACGCGAATACCGGCACCTGTTCAAGTCTCTCTTCAAATTCAATGGGGGAGAGTATTATTCGAGTGTGCTGGACATGTTTTCTGAGTATTGAGAATTCCTCCGCGGAGAGTGTGCCGGGCTTTTTCAGAATGCTGTCAGGAACAGCGATTTTTCCATAGTCATGGAGAAGTGCCGCGTAGTAGATTGCCTCGCTTGTGTCTTTGTCAAGTTTCAGGTACTCAGCGATCTTACCCGCGAGAAATGTCACATCAAAGCTGTGTCCAGCTGTAAGCGGATCGCGCGCTTCTATTGAGATCACAAGAGCTTTGATAAGACTGTCGAACATCCGTTTTCGACTCTCCAGCAGTCTGACATTCTCAATGGTTACTGCTGCTTCCGAGGCGACAATCTGCAGGAATTCAGCATCGTCATTCCTGAAGTTCCCGCCTTCTTTGTTGATGACCTGAAAAACACCGATGCAGTGACCGGAATGGTTGATAATCGGCGCAGTAATCATATTCCTGGTTACAAATCCGGTAATATTATCTATATCTTTATTGAATCTTTCATCATCGGAGACATTGTTCAGAATAATCGTCTTTGTAGTTTGAAAAACGGAACCGGCGATGCCCTGATCAGCACTGAAGCGGATTTCATTCAATTCACCTTCAGCCACATAGGACCAGAGTTCATCTGTTTTTCTGTTGTAGAGGAAAACAGTGGAACGCTCTACATTGAGGACTTTGCTTGTTTCAGACGCAAGAAGAGTTATCAGTGTGTGAAGATCGTGTACGGTACTGATAGCTCCTGTAATTCTGATGATCGATTGAAGCCGGGTCGTATCCCTGTTTGTACTGCTGAAGAGCATAATTCAATCTCCCGAAGATAGTATCAGTTTATTCACACTAATACAATACCCATTGTTTCCGAGTATCACCAGTTCAAAGAGTTTTCTATGAACTCCTCATAGAGGGGATAGTCTCGAAATAGTCATCGATTTTCCACTGTTCATTTTCGATCACGATTTCAATGAATAATGTGTTTCTTGAGCCTGGGAAGCCCCATTCAACGGGTACGAATGTTCTTCCTCCATATCTGATCGGATCTCCGGAAGATACCCCCATAAGCATTACCATTCCCGCAACTGATGAATCTGAGAGAATATCAGTCAGTATCTGCCTTGCATCTGTGATTCCCTCATCCGGGAGATCAAGTTCGATTCCGAAATAGGATACGATCCGGGCAATCTGCTCCGGATCATTCGCAAGTACGGAATCAACAACATTAATTGCGTGTTCCGATATCATTTCAACAGCACCTGATCCGTTACCCTGGATGATTGAGTCTCTGAAAGCAGGCAGGATATCGTTTGTATTCGGGGGCGTTGAAAAAAGAACCATGGTTAACAGCGAGAAATAAAACATATATTCTCCAAACTTCAGTTTTAGTCCGCAAATCTCATCAGCTTTTGTCACGAAGCGTCGCAGAGAGCTGTGGATACAAGGCTTGCGAGTACAGACTCCGCAGTCGTACTTGAACAGTACGTCGAGGACGTTACATATGTGCGAAGATAAAGAACGAAGTAAACGCAACTGTATGTGTCGCTGTAGTAGAACTCTGGTGAGATATGCAGGTTTACCTTACCTTTGCGGGATGTTCCAGGCGGGCTGCCAGAAAGCACACGAATCAAGCGTATCAACAGGAATCGGAACGACCATCTCCCAAATACCCTCCCAGGGTATCGCTGATGAG
>DAOWJX010000082.1 GCA_030640155.1 Candidatus Aegiribacteria sp.
AATTCTCAAAAGATACCTGTGAGCGCCGGCCTTTTTTAGTCTTTCCAGAATCCCGATTGGAAGCTCTCCCATTGAAAGGACCATCCTGACATCTTCAAGGTTTCTGGAAACCCAGCGAAGGATCTTCTCTACATGGTCAATATGTAAAGCTCCCAGCAGTTCCCCTGATTGAAGCAGAAAAGAGCGCAGCCCCTTTGCGTATCCTGACTCAAATACGTTGACAACTTCATCGAAAGGAATCGTATATCGTGAGAAGGTTCTATTGTCTCTTCTGAGTCCGCAATAGAAGCAGTTCTTCCTGCAACTATTTGACAGTTCAATAATTCCCCTGAGAAACACACCGGAGCCTGCTGATTTCAGAAGAGCAGTTCTCGCCGCCACAAACAGCTCAGAATCGGGTCCTCCGCCCTCAAGGAATCGGATTATACTTTCCCGCGAAAGGTTGCTTGGGAACTTCAAACTGGTCAGAACTCCGCCCGAAGTGAATTCGGGATGAATGATTCTCCATCCGGTCTGAAAATCGGGCCCGGGGAGGATCGCATGGCTCCCTCCAGCTGAAGAAGGTCCTCAACAATACCTTTAAGATCAGCCTGTTCCCATCCGGTGTAGAATCTTGCGGATACCCTTGCCTGTGAGTCAAGAACCAGTAAAGAAGGATATGAACTGACATTGAACCGGTTAGATACAATTCCTCTGTTATCAACGATTAATGGAAAATCAATGCCCCAGTCATCAACGATGCTTTCCAGTTCTTCGATAGAGGTTTCGGAAGTTTCCAATGCGATTACCACAACAAATGGCTGTTCTTCAAATTCTGTTTGAATTTCCTGAAGCAATGTGAAATGCTGAACATCTGAAAGAGTAGACATCCTGCAGAAGAAAACAACGACTACATGTCTTCTGAGCTGGTTGTAGATACTCAGAGGTTCACTGCTGTTGAACCAGATGTGCTCCCGTGGAAAATCATCAACGTCTGAAAGAATACTCTCGCTGGGAGGTTCGGGGCTAAGAGAGAAGAGGAAACTGATCAAGAAAGCTGTTATTACAAGCGCCAGAAGGAATATCACTGTTGATCGCAGTTTCTTCCGCCCCAGAGACGTCATCGGGAGGTTTTTTGAATAGTCTTCCAAAATAATTCACCTCCCCTTTTTCAACTGAGCAGCTGCTATTCTGGCTGCGGTTATAACAGTCTGCACGGGAACATTATGAATTCTTGACGCTTTCGAGCAATCTTCATATTCGGGCTCCGTATGTATTACTTCTCCTTCGAAGATGCCTGTTTTAACAGGAATCGTACCGAACTCTGTCGGTACATCAATGAAATTCCTCTCAAGGACAGCCCTTTCTGTTTCCCGAATCCTTATCCCCAGAGTTGTTGTATTGCGAAAAATGCACTCAATGACATCATCCTTCATCGAAGAGGGACATAGAACAGTTACCTCGATTGCAGGTCTGCCTTTTCTGCCGATACACATTGCCGCATAGCAATCAAAAGCTCCGGATTCGAGAATAAGATCAGCAGTGTCCGGCCAGATTCTCATATCCATATCGTCCAGGATTGTTCTTAATTCGATACAGTTATCATGGTTACATCCAATACTTCCTACCTGAGTTCCAATCGTAACGCGAAGCAGGTTGGGTCTTTCCAGGTCGAATGTGCCGGCGCCCATACCGGAGCTGACTGGAATCAGGGGGGGAGGAGTATCCCATGATTCAACCGCGGTGACAAGTATGGTTGCGCCTGTGGGGGTGGTCAGTTCAGATCTTATGCCTGAAGGATAAGTGGGAATTCCTCTGAGAAGAGATAGTGTTGCCGGAGACGGAACGGGCAGAACACCATGTGCGCAGGTTACAGTGCCTGTTCCAGTCGCAATGGGAGAAGAGAAAACCCTGTCAATTCCAAGCAGATGAAGGCAACAGAAGCTTCCTACGATATCGATTATGGCATCCATCGCGCCTGTTTCGTGAAAATGAACTTCGTTTGCAGGTATCCCATGAGCTTCCGCTTCCGCTTCTGCAAGCTTCTGAAACGATTCAAGACTATTATCGATAACCGATTCAGGTAAATTTGAGCTCCTGATTATTTTTTCAATTTCCAGAAGCCCTCTTGATTCGGTTTCGAGTGGAACCTGTACCTTGACATAAGTCCCTGTGAGGCTTTTTTTTAAAACTGTTTCCGTTGTGATTTTCCAGCCATTCAAGTTAAGTCTTGAAAGCATATCATTCAAACTTGACTGATCTGCACCGGCATCGATAAGAGCTCCGAGAATCATATTCCCGGAAACACCGCAGAAAGGATCGAAAACAGCTATCTTCATTGACCACCTGATTTGTCAAGGACATTCATACATTGACCCAGCATATTATAAGCAGCAGGACACAGTCTAAGCCAGAGGAGCAATCATGATCGTGCCGGGTTCGCTGAAGAAATTTCTGCTTGACACACCTCGCTGTGCGATCCTCTTCTCCGGTGGTACTGACAGCGAAATTCTTCTGAGAGCTGCGGCCGATGTTCTTGATCCGGAAAATGTTATCTCACTGACTGCGGATTCCCCTTTTCTTGCGGGATTCTACAGAGATTCTATTCAGAGAGTTGCTTCTGAAATCGGAATCGAATCGGTTTTTGTGAATGTGAATCCTATGAATGATCCCGCTTTCATAGACAACACTTCTGAACGCTGCTATATCTGCAAGCGGAAAGTTTATGGAATACTCAAGGAAAAAGCTCGATCTCTTGGATACACTGCGGTAATGGATGGCACGAATACTGATGATCTCGAAGAGTGCAGACCCGGTCTGGAAGCTGCCGGGGAATGTGGAATTCTTCATCCGTTTCTTGAAGCTGGAGTGGGAAAGGCGGACATCCGTAGGATGGCTGTCGCACTTTCGGTCTGCGGAACAGTAATACCGTCAGATTCATGCCTTGCTACAAGGATTGTTGAGGGGCATTCGATTACTTTAGAACTTGTTGAACTTGTAGAAAAGATGGAAGCTCCGCTTCGACCATTAGTACAGGGAAAACTTCGCGTTCGTACTGATGGAAATATGTTGACAGTGAGATACTCGGAGATCGATTCGGATGTTGTTGAAAAACATCGTCAGGAACTGCTTGATATAGCAGAAGCAGCCGGATATCCCTGCATATTTCACCAGGCTTGAAATATACGGACTAATCTTCCTTCAGATATCGATAATAACTTTCCAGAGTATAGACCGCTGCAAGAGGATTGTGCGCTGACAGACGATCCTTTGTGGCAAGTACAGTGCAGAGAGCATCAGAGTATCTCAGAAACAGGGAATCATGTCCAACACACAAACCCATCATAATATTGAATTCCGTTTCCGCTTTATTGAGAACCATCGCCTGAAAAACAGGATTGCACATCGATTCATCTGTCCCGGGTCTGATTTAATGTTGTACAGTTCATCCCGGTTCACCAGGCGCCACTCTTCGGTTGCAACAAGGGAATTCTTCCATTTCTCATGTTGCTGGGTGATATTCTGTGAGTGAAGGAAAAGGGTCCTGTCCTGCCAACCGGCATCTTCACCGCTTAATAAAC
>DAOWJX010000160.1 GCA_030640155.1 Candidatus Aegiribacteria sp.
AAAGATGAACTTATCGTAGGTCTCACTTCTGAGGAGATAGAGGCCATAGAGGGGCAGGACTACTCCCTGTCTGAGCGCGAGGAGATGGAAAAGAAGTACGAGGAAAACATAGGCTCTCGAAATATTAGACCGGGAGCTATAGTTAGCGGAAAACTGCTCAGAAGAGTAGGAAAAGAAGTGATCGTAGATATCAACTACAAAAGTGAAGGCATTATTCCGATAAGTGAATTCGGAAAGGACGAGGAGATTATCCCCGGGGAATCCGTTGATGTTCTTATAGAATCACTCGAGGATCAGGATGGAAGGGTTTCCGTTTCAAAGGAAAAGGCGCACTTTCACATGGTTTGGAAGGATATAAAGGAAGCCTACGATACAGGTTCTGAAATTATGGGAACCGTTGTACGCAGGATCAAAGGCGGACTTAAGGTGCGAATAATGGGTGTTGAAGCTTTCCTGCCAGGATCACAGGTTGCTCTGAGACAGGTCCCGAATCTCGAAAACTTCATGGGAAATGAATACAATTTTCGTGTAATCAAACTTAATAAGCGTCGTCGGAATATTGTTGTAAGCAGGAGACAGGTTCTCGAAGAAGCAAGAGCTGAACAGAAAGACACTCTTATCAAGGAACTTGAAGAGGATCAGGTTCGCGTTGGAATCGTCAAGAACATCACGGATTTCGGAGCATTTGTTGATCTTGGCGGAATAGACGGACTTCTTCATATCACGGATATGAGCTGGGGACGGATTCGTCACCCTTCACATCTTCTGGCAATTGGAGATGAGATCGAAGTTAAAATACTGAAATTCGATCAGGAACGTGAAAGGATCTCTCTAGGACTCAAACAGTTGCAGCCATTCCCATGGGAGGGAGTCCAGGAGAGATTTCCTGTTGACAAGATAATTATGGGTAAAGTAGCCAGTATTACCGATTACGGAGCATTTGTTGAATTGGAGCCCGGCGTTGAAGGGCTTGTTCACATCTCCGAGATGTCATGGACGAAGCATATCCGGCATCCGTCCAGAGTTCTTACGGTTGGAGATGAAATAGAAGTAATGATTCTCAGTGTAGATGAAGAGGAGAAAAAGATCTCACTCGGACTCAAACAGACTCTTGATAATCCATGGGACACAATAAATGAACGTTATCCTGTTGGCACTGAGATTGAGGGAAAAATCCGCAATCTGACATCATTCGGCGCCTTCGTCGAAATTGAAGATGGAATTGATGGTCTGGTTCATATCAGTGATATGAGCTGGACAAGAAGAATCAATCACCCTTCCGATATTCTCTCAAAAGGTGATGTTCTTAAAGTAGTTGTGCTGAACATCGACACTGAGAACAATCGTATATCGCTGGGTCTGAAACAGACTCAGGAGAATCCATGGAACTCGATGGAGGAGCGCTATCCGGTAGGCAAGGATGCAAAGGGTGAGGTTGTACAGCTTCTGGACAGAGGAGTTGTTGTTCGCCTTGATGACTACATCGAAGGATTCGTACCACAGAGTCAGCTTGGATGGGAAAATCTCGAAGATCCTTCAGATGTCATTCGTGTTGGTGACGAGCTTCCCCTCAGAATCATAGAGCTTGAGCCAACCAGCAGAAGGATCGTTCTCAGCGTTCGGAGTTATTTCAATGGAAGACCCATGGAGGAACTGAGCGCTTTCAGAGAGAAGCTTGAAGGCAGAGAAAAACTGGAGGATACCGCTGTCGAATCAGAAACTTCACAAGTTGAATCTGAAGAGTATCCGGATGAGGCCACGGAAGAAACGGTGGAGGATGCTGCCGTTGTTACTGAAACCGATGAAGTTCCTGAGAGCTCAGAAGATACTTTAGAGGTAGCAGAAGACGCTGTTGAGGAAGCCGCTGAAGAAAAGGCTGAAGAAACAGTGGAGGAAGTCGAAGAGGAAGCTTCTGAAGAAGAAGCGGAAATAATCGAAGAAGAATCTGCTGAAGACTCTGAAAAAGGTAAAGACGATAGCCCGAAGGATGATGATGAAGTCGAAAAGGGCTGAGTTTCCTTCCTGACAGAAGAGAGCGGGAGGGAGGATAACTCCCTCCCGCATCATAATAATGATTAGAAAACACACTATTTACGGTCATACGCTTGGATGTCGCTTGAATGCGTATGAAACTGAAGCTCTACTTGAGGGGTTCAGGCTCAACTGTGGAATTGAAAGAGCTGACGAGCCAGAGCATGCTTCAATAATACTCGTTAATTCCTGTGCTGTTACAGGAAGAAGTACAGCCCGTTCACGCAAGGCAGTCAGGCATTATCTAAGAAGAACAGACGCCCTTGTGATCGTAACCGGATGTGTAGCTCAGGTCGCACCTGATGAATTCGATGATCAGAATGTCATTATCGTGCCAAATACCTGCAAGACTCATCTTGTAGAGACAATTGCTGATCTTCTGAATATTGAATATTCTCCTGACAGCACCGGGCAGGATATTCCTTCCAATGCTCTGTTTCCGATCCGTGCTCCTGAGGTAATTTCTCGAACAAGAGCTTTTCTGAAGGTTCAGGATGGCTGCGATAACCACTGCTCCTACTGCATAGTACCTGCTGCGCGTGGGCGGTCCAGAAGCCAACCCAGAGAACTGGTGCTGTCTCAGGCAAAAAAACTTGCGTCAGCAGGATTCAGAGAAATTCTGCTGACAGGAGTGGATCTTGTCAGGTACGGTAATGACTTGTACGGAAATGATTATGATCTGATAAAGCTGGTGCGCGATCTCCTTTCGATCGGAGGGTTCCGTGTGCGACTGAGTTCCATGGAACCAATTGGATTATCGAGTAACATGATTGCGGGAATAGCCTTGCCGGGTGTCTGCAGGCATATGCATATACCAATTCAGAGCGGATCAGATAGAATTCTCAGGCGAATGGAAAGAATGTATTCAAAACAGGATATTATTGGGCTTCTCGATAAATGTATGGAACTGTTTCCAGGGCTTGCTCTTGGAGCGGATATCATTGTCGGATTTCCTGGAGAGACTTTAGAGGATTTCCAGGAAACTGTTGATCTTATATCGCATCCTGCAGTAACCTATCTTCATGTATTTCCATTTTCCGCCAGACCAGGAACTCCTGCTGCTTCATATACAGAGGATATGATACATACCGAGACAATTACGGAAAGAGCTGTTTACCTCCGATCATTATCTGATGAAATCAAACGGAAGTTTAGAAATACTCAGATAGGGAAGAGTGCTCTTGCTCTGGTAGAATCCAGATATGATGAGAATTCAGGAAGACTTATAGGCATGACCGATAACTATATACCGGTTAAGACTCCTGAAGGCAGCAGGGAGGGGGAACTGGTTTTAATGACAATAAGAGATGATAATATCTGCTGGGATACAAGATAGTATGAAAGATAGCATTACTGGATTTCTCATAGGTATAACCGGTAACAGCGGCTGCGGTCAGACTACAGCTGCAAAGTGCATAAGTAAAGAGTGCTCCGGAATATGTTCGCTTGATCAGATTGGTCACAGACTGCTCAACCGTCAATATGTTATTTCCGAACTGTCTGACGCTTTCTCGAGGCCTGATTTCAATCATCTGGACGGAGAGAGTATAAGAGTCGAGCTGAGAAAGATCGTACTCAATGATACGAACGCTTATGCGAGATTGAATTCAGTTCTTCATCCAAGAATGATCATGTGGGCTGTGCGCTCCGCTAGAATTCTCAGAAAATTGAAGGGAATATGGGTTCTTGAGGGAGCACTCATCTGTGAGCTTGGAATTCATGAATTGCTTGATTATCTGATTGTAGTACAGGATTCAGAATATAGATGCATAAGTCGTGTTGCAGCAAGGGATAACATATCATTCAAAGATGCGGCAAAGCGGTGGGAAGTGCAATTGCCGATTGAGAACAAGTTAACAATGGCTGACGAGGTAGTAAATAATTCGGGGGAACTGGATGGCATGAAGCAACAGATTCTTACTATATTCCAGCGTATTAAGAAAAACATGCTGAACTGATCTGAAAGCGAGTAAATAATGGCGCATAGAACAAGAAAAAGATTGACAAAAACAGAGTTGAAAAAAGATCCCATAAATGATGCTATTGTAAATGGCGTTACCTATCTGCAGGATCACCTCAAGCAATTCATTATCGGCGCGGTAATCCTTGTATTGCTTGTGCTTGTTGTTCAGTCAGTTTCACGAAATGCTGATAGACAGGCAGATGATGCTTCTGCGCAGTATTACCTGGCAGGACAGCTTTATGATATGGGAATGAACAGTTTCCGTTATGGTCAGTTTGAAATGGCAATAGGACAACTTCAAACCGCGCGACAGATTGCCGGAAATAATTTCAGAGCATACCCGGGAAGAATTTCTGGAAAGAGATCAGCTATTCTAGCCGCTAAAATCGGCATAATACTCAATATGCAAAGTGAAGTAATTCGCTCACTGCAATTATTCATTGCTTTTGACCCGGGTCTTGAT
>DAOWJX010000283.1 GCA_030640155.1 Candidatus Aegiribacteria sp.
CCATTATGGTGAAGGGCATAAGCTACATGTTTGTAACCGGTCCCAACGTTGTAAAGACTGTAACGGGGGAAGATGTTACCAAGGAGCAACTTGGGGGGCCTTCAATCCACAGCAAGCGCAGCGGCGTCTGCAGTCTTGCCTGTGAGGATGAGGAGGAAGCTCTTCTTCTTATTCGAAAACTGATCAGCTACCTGCCTCAGAACAACATGGAAGATCCTATCAGAGTGATATGTACTGATCCTGTTGACAGGCAGGAGATGTGGCTGGACGAATACATTCCTGCCAATCCGAACAAACCATATGAGATGCGAACACTAATTGAAGCTGTTGCAGATAACGAAGAATTCTTTGAGATACAGAGAATGTTTGCTCCGAATATCATTATAGGATTCGTAAGGATGAACGGTCACTCTGTTGGAATAATAGCGAATCAGCCTTCCTACCTTGCAGGGGTTCTCGATAACGACGCCTCCATAAAAGCTGCACGATTTGTACGATTCTGTGACGCGTTCAATATACCGCTGCTAACTTTTGTGGATGTACCCGGCTTCATGCCTGGTACTGCACAGGAATACGGTGGGATCATCAGAAACGGCGCAAAGCTTCTCTTCGCTTATGCGGAAGCGACAGTACCTAAAATCACGGTTATTACCAGAAAAGCATACGGCGGAGCATACGATGTTATGAGTTCCAAACATATCGGCGCGGATATCAATTACGCCTGGCCAACGGCGGAAATCGCTGTAATGGGCCCTGACGGAGCTGTTGAGATCATCTTCCATCATGATATAAAAGAGGCGGATGACCCAGTTCAAAGGAAGAAAGAACTGGTTGAACAATACAGATCCAAATTCGCCAATCCATACGATGCCGCTTCTAGAGGTTACATTGATGATGTGATAATGCCTTCAAATACAAGATTCCGCCTGATCAAAGCTCTGGAAATGCTTGCTGGAAAAAGGCAGACTCTGCCACCGAAAAAACATGGGAATATCCCGTTATGATAATTGCAGCAACGATAATACAGATAATAATACAGGCTAAATCGACCTCTGAAAGTATTCAAGGAGGGCTTGGAATTGCCCTTGTCGGCATGATTACTGTCTTTACCGGTCTTGTCTGCCTGTCCTTTTTTCTGCCTGCTCTGGAGAAGTGGGTCGAAGATGGTTTTGGACTAAGAAAAAAGACAGAAAGATCAGAGAATTCCGGTGGAAAAACTATACGGCGCCTTTCCCCTCATGAAATTGCCGCGGTTTCCGCAGCAATTCATGCTCACTTCTGTTTCCTTGATCAGATTGAGAATATGAAACTTACGTGGGAGACTCACGAAAAGCCTTACTCTCCCTGGAGACTGGCAGGGAAAGCAGAACAGCTCCAGAAAACCGGATCGTTGTGGAACAGGAGCCGAGAGAATGCGTGAATACAAGATAACAATTGACGGAACAACCTATACAGTGGACATCAGCAGAATTGTCGATGATAAAGTTGATGTTGTTCTTGATGGAAAAACTTATCAGGTCAGCGTAGAAACCCCGATGCGAAGAGTATCCAAAACACCTGTCATCAAGAGAAAACATGAAGTCTTGAATGTCGCTGAAGTTCCGGACAGAACCTCAGCGCCCGGATCAGTTCTGTCCGGGGGAGATGTTCTGGCGCCGTTGCCGGGATTGATACTGAAACTTCTTGTCAAAGCAGGAGATAAGGTTTCCGAAGGGCAGTCCGTTGCCGTCATGGAGGCCATGAAAATGGAGAATGAGATAGAATCTCCCTTAACAGGAACGGTTCAGGAAATAATTGTTTCTGAAGGGGATACTATTCTGGAGAACGTCATCATCATGAAAATCGAGAGCTGACGAATGTCCTTTTCCTCAAAGCTGGCCATGTGGATTACAGGTGCTCTTCAGGGTGACGGTCAGCGACTTGATCTGCTTTCATATCTCGATGATACAGGTTTTGGAAGAGCTGAGATCGGGAACATCGTTATGATCGTCATAGGCCTGGTGATGATCTACCTGGCCATTAAGAAAGACTACGAGCCTCTACTGCTGGTTCCTATTGGATTCGGAATCATCGCGGGCAACATTCCCTACAATCCTGAACTTATGCCAATCGGCTATCAGGATGTTCTTGGAGGCCAGCACTCGGTGTTCAGTCTTTTCTATCTGGGCGTGAAAAGCGGTCTCTTTCCACCATTGATCTTTCTTGGAATCGGTGCGATGACTGATTTCAGCGCCCTTCTCTCCAATCCTAAACTGCTCCTTTTGGGAGCGGCTGCACAGGTAGGAATATTCATCACTCTGATCGGATCTCTACTGTTAGGCTTTAATTTGCAGGAAGCGGCATCGATTGGAATAATAGGAGGGGCAGACGGACCGACCGCGATTTTCGTCGCGAGTCAGATGTCACCCACTTTACTCGGGGCAATAGCGATCGCCGCGTATTCCTACATGGGGCTGGTGCCTGTAATACAACCCCCCATAATGCGTCTTCTGACAACCGACGAAGAGCGCAGGCGCAGAATGAAACCGGTGCGCCATGTTTCAAAAACGGAAAAGATACTGTTCCCGATAATAGCTTTCCTGATAACTTCTTTTATCGCGCCGGGTGCTATTACTCTTCTGGGGATGCTGTTCTTCGGGAATCTGCTAAAAGAGAGCGGAGTCACAGACAGGCTTGCGAAAAGCGCTCAGGGTTCACTTAACAACATTGTAGTCATTCTCCTTGGGTTTGCCGTCGGCACCAGCACACAGGCGATGTACTTCCTTAAATTCGATTCTCTTAAGATATTTGTGCTTGGTGCAATCAGTTTCGCGATAGCAACCGCTGGAGGAGTACTCTTTGCGAAGTTCATGAACCTTTTCCTGAAGGGTGACAATAAGATCAACCCCCTTATAGGTGCTGCAGGAGTGTCCGCGGTTCCGGATTCCGCAAGGGTTGTTGAGATAGAGGGTCGTAAGTATGACCCTAAAAACCATCTTCTGATGCACGCAATGGCGCCAAACGTTGCTGGAGTTATCGGAAGCGCGATAGCTGCCGGTGTGCTTCTTAGCATTGTGCCGCACTAAGAGAGGAACAAATATGCCAGGACCTCGAAGATACGATTACCTGATAACAGGTGGAGCCGGATTCATAGGTTCACATCTTTGTGAATTCCTATTGTCGAAGGGAAACAGTGTTCTGGTTCTGGATGATCTATCAACAGGAAGCCTTTCAAATCTTGATGAATGCTCAGATAATCCATCATTCAGATTTGTTGTAGGGTCTGTTCTTGATGAATCTCTCACCCGCGGATTGGTACACCAGTGCAATAAAGTCATACATCTGGCAGCTGCTGTCGGCGTGGAAAATATCATACAACGGCCGGTTGAGACGATTGAAACAAATGTAAAGGGAACAGAAAATATTTTATTGGCCGCAAGTGGAGACAATACACCGGTCTTCATCGCGTCAACCTCCGAAGTATATGGGAAGAGTGAAAACATACCTTTTCGTGAGGATGGTGACATAGTTCTCGGCGCAACCAGCAGAAGCAGGTGGAGTTACGCCTGTTCAAAAGCGATAGATGAATTCCTTGCTCTGGCCTACTGGAAGGACAAGGGGCTTCCAGTGATAATCGGAAGGCTTTTCAATACGGTCGGGCCACGGCAGTCAGGAAGGTACGGAATGGTACTTCCGAGATTCATTGAGCAGGCTCTTTCAGGAAAGCCGATTACAGTTTTTGGCGATGGAGAACAGACAAGAAGCTTCAGCCTGGTTTACGAAGTAGTCGATGCGATAGTCGCGCTTGTTGAAAACCCTGAGGCTATCGGTAAAGTAGTCAATATCGGTTCAACACAGGAGATCTCAATTGGTGATCTTGCGGAAAAAGTAAAAGAAATAACCGATTCTATTTCGGAGATCAGGTTTATCTCATACGAAGAAGCATATCCTGATGACTTCGAGGATATGAGGCGAAGGGCACCGGATGTTTCTCTTCTGCAGTCTTTAACCGGATCCTTCCCGGAGGCCGACATAGAAGCAATCATAAGAGACATCCTTAAATAGTGACAGGCACTATTTAATTTAAATGGTGCCTGTCACTATTTATCAGAAAAAGAGTAGTATGTATTTTTCAATTACCAGCAGTTCAAACAATCGGCTGAAAATTTCAAGAAGTCTGCACTCCAGATCATACATAATGAAACACAGAGCTTTCCTTATGGAAGGTTCACGGTTCATTGCCGACTATCTGAGAAATAGCGAACCGAAGTGGATCATCCTCTCGGAGGAAGCGACACCTGCTTCCAGAACTGTCGCGAACGATGCGTCTGAAGCAGGTATTGATGTTCTTGAAATTCCTCCGAAAATATTTTCAGAAATATCAGACACAGCTCACTCTCAGGGAATTATCGCTGTCTGCACATTACCTGAAATCAGGGCAAATGAACTGAAGCCGGAAGGCACTTTTCTTCTGCTGGACAGAATATCCGATCCCGGGAATATCGGGACAATCATCAGGTCCGCTGCTGCATTCGGGTGCAGCAATGTGATCATGGGAGAAGGCTGTTGCTGTCCTTTCCTACCAAAGGTCTCGCGCGGGTCGGCTGGAGCCAATGCGAAAGTATCTCTTCTGTATGACATCGATCTGCCGTCATTCATGATGCGGCACTCTGACAAATGCACATTTATCGGGGCTGAAGCTTCCGGAGGGTCTATTGAGCAAATCAGATCCTCAACCGGAAGCATCGGTATAGTAATCGGCTCGGAAGCTCATGGAATCTCAGAAGAAGTTCGTGATCGTCTGGACGGCACTGTCAGCATACCTATAAAAGAAGGTGTAGAATCCCTCAACGCAGCGGTTTCTGCCTCTATCCTCCTATATATTGCCAAGAATCAGTAATTGTATGTCGCTTTATTGGTGGGTGGCACCGTTCACTCAATGATGTATAGCAAAGGGTAAAATTCCGGATCTTCAGGAACAGCCATGATCCCGCCAGGGGATATATCGAATCTCCAGTTGTAAGCATCTTCTCTGTCAGGTAGACCGGCAGTATACAGAAAGGAGCCCCGGTTATCGAAGATATCGAAGGTTGGGGAAAGCTCCGTTCCCCTCTGCACCCACAAATTGTCCAGACTGTCAACTCCCATGTAACATATCATGGGACGGTTCGGCAGCGGTTCCCAAATCATTGTCATATCAGTGCCCTGGCTGTAAGCCAGTTCGATAAGAAATTTCTCTTCTTCAATTTCAGAAGACGATTTCGGAACTTCATCGTAAGGAAGGTGTAGGGTATCCGCTATTGAGCCGTCAAACCGATAGCAGTAGATAACAGGCGTATCGGTGGGGGAGGGTGCCACGTAAACTCTATCATCTCCGGCGGCGGCTGTTGCTGAAAAAAGATCCATTTCAATAACATTATTGGGAGTGTCCTCTATATTAAGGAGAAACTCCTGCTTAAAAAAGACTGTTTCAATAGTATCAGGGATTATTCCGTTCCATAGAGCTATGCTCTTAATCACTTGCAGCTGTCCGGTTTCCAGAAAATCCATCCGGTTCCGGATTCCAACGATATTTTCAGTACCCGCTGAAACCATGCTCA
>DAOWJX010000307.1 GCA_030640155.1 Candidatus Aegiribacteria sp.
CGATCAGGATCATCTCAACCATTGCCTTCAGATCCGGTGCTTCATTACTGACATCATCGGCGTTACTGAGAATTTCCTCGGCTGACAGATCCTGCGCAAAGGCTCCAGTAGTAAATACGCAAGAGAAAACAATTGCCAGCACGGAGTATGTTGATAGACGCATGATTAAACCTCTTTCATTTGTTGGTTCATGTTCCGATTTTCGGGAACAGGATTCTCATCTTTGGATATCTTATCTTTTGAAATTCGTGACGAAGAATGTCTGTTATTGTTCAATCGCAGGTGTTTACGACTGACCAGTATAAGTGAAGGAAGCAGAGTTAATGATGCAACCATACTTACCAGCATGGTCAAGGAGATGAGCCATCCGAATCTTCTAATAGGTAAAATGTTCGACCACATCAAGACGAGAAAACCAAGTCCTACTGTTGTTGCGTTCAAGAAAATAGCCTTACCTGTAGTGCTGATCATAGTCTTCATGGCGGCTTCTTCATCACCCTGTTTCCTGAACTCCTCCTGAAAGCGTGAAGATGCGTGAATAGCGTAGTCGATACCGATACCGATCGAGATACTTCCGACCATGATCGTAGCTATATCCAGAGTTACACCCGCAAAACTCATTACGCCGAAATTAATAATTACCGTGAATACAAGAGGTAAAGCGATAATCAGTCCCATCAGGGGAGAGCGAAAACGATACGTCATCAATAGAAAGATGAGCACAAGTGCAATTACAAGGCTCGTAATCTGACTATGAATCAATGTTCCGTTAAGCGTTGTAAATATTGGCAAGTAGCCGGACAGAGCAGCCTGGAATGTTACAGAATCACCCGGTATACTCTCCAGGAGATCGCTCGGAACTCCTACAAGGCGCTCACTCAAGGTCCAGAGGTTACCTCGGACATCTTTCTGAAACCTTTCATTCCGAGCAACGTCTGTGGGAAGAACTAAAAGCAACTCGGTCAGCCAGTGCTCGGTTTGATGCCGTGTTTCTACTTCTAAAACAAGCGCACCGAAGCGCTCAGAAACGATATCGATGTAATCAGGATTATCTACGTAATAGATCTCTGGTACAGCAGCAACAACTGCTGCATTGAAATCCAGAGAAGTGGGATTGGAGTGCTCAATCGCTTCTGCCAGGAAGATAACAACATTGTTGATAACTGAATCCGATTCTATGACAATCGGTGCTTCCCACAGCAGATAATTCCGAAAATCTTCCTGGAGCATACTCAGCTCTTCAGACGTTAAATCTGGAGTTGGTAGTGATGTTACTTCACGAAGCTGGTTAACCAGGTCAGAATGAGATATGTCTATCAATAGTTCCCGGTTAGACGCATCATTATAGATGTTCTCCGCAACTTCCTGTAATTGGTGATCTCGAACGATCTTCTGTTCATCAACCGATAACTGGTCATATTCGATTCTGGTAAGCGTGGTCTTGAGTTCGGACTCAAGGTATGAACTGATCTGTTCGGCAGCGCTCAGGATGGCTCTGGTGTTCAATGAACTGAACTGTGCATGAATAAGAGCTTCGTTGTAGTCATCGTTGACCAGACGGCTCAGAGTTTCTTCTCCTTCAAGCAGGAACATTAGATTGGTAACCTGGTATCTGGTTTCGGGGATCGTCCACCGACCGGTAATGATGTAATTCAGCTCTGCGATGAGGTCAGCAAGGGATTGTGTGCTTTCCACTTCAGGAAGTGCTTGTATGTACTTCTCTACTTTAAGCATCTGTTTCAATACGAGAGGATCCCTGATATCCCCGTTGATAATCACCTGGAAGGGCAGCGCGCTGGCGAATCTGTCTTTAAGTAGATTGGATGTAGTCCTGATCTCCGAATCTTCTGGAAAATACTCCAGCATATTGACTTCGGTCTCCAATTCAGGAATTCGAACAAGACCGATAATGGTTAAGATACCTGCAGCCAGAAGAATCGGAATCTTGCCGCGCAGAACCAGTCCAGCCTCGAACCTGCCAAGCCAGGATTTTGGAACGATTCGTTTCCCTGTTCTTTGTGCAGCAGCGCTCACTGGCAGGAGGGAGAAAATTGCGGGTAAAAGGGTCACGGAGAGAAGGGTGGCTACCCCGACGCCTATTGCGGTGAATAGTCCGAAGTCTGCAATGGCAGTCAGCAGAGAACCCCCGATTGCAAGAGAGAGAAATCCGATAAGTGTCGTAACACCGGTCAGAAGTATAGGAATGCCCACATCTTTCAGCGCGAGTTTTGTACCCTCAACATTACCGATTTTTCGATTAGTGTCCTCGCGATATTTGGCCACGAAGTGAATTCCATAGGCTGAGCCCACCGCAACCAGTACGATCGGAGTTATATTGGAAACCATAGACAGCTCAACTCCGAACCAGCCCATGGCACCAAGTGTCCATACAGTGGAAATCAACACAACACCCAAAGGTAAGGTCACCGCTCGAAGACTTCTGAAACCAAGAAAGAGCACAAGCAGTACAATGAGTACGACGACCGGGATCAAACGCACGATATCCTCAGTAAGCAAGCCGCCTATTTCCTGGATCTGTACAGGGATACCTCCGTAG
>DAOWJX010000179.1 GCA_030640155.1 Candidatus Aegiribacteria sp.
AAGGCCATATCACCACCGATAGTCTGGAAATTCTTGCTGAGAGCAAGATAAAGATCCCTGGCTTTTCGTCTGTATGTTCCACCGCTTCGAACAGCTTCCGGTTCATTATCAAATCCAAGAACCATGCCGGGAAGAGGTATGGTTTCATCAAGCAGACGAAACCTTGCCTTGAGATAGATATGCTCAAACCATGATGGGTCATTCATACCGGTAATATTCCAGCCTCCGTAACCAAGACCCGCTGCAAGCCTCGGTATTATGCCCACGCAGAATGAGAACTTTAATCCATCATTGGGAAATGTGTTTACGGAGATGCTGTACGTTCTGGGTGCGACAATACCCGCGGTTGGTTCATGAACAATTCTCATCAATTCCCCGGAACCGCCGGCTCCGGCAAACAGAAGTAGCAGACTGATCAGAATAACTTTCCTCATAAGCGCGGCCCCCTTCCTCTGAACAGAGATACGGATTCATTCCCCAGAAGCTCTCTCAGTTTTAAAATCAGTTCAGCACCAGGATCAACTCTCAGAGATCTGGAGCGTCCCACGACTTTCCATCCTGAACTGTGTTTGATAATAACTGATACTTCTCCCTTGCCCGAATTGTTCCTGAGACAATCTACCGCTTTCTCAAGCAGGTCCATTCTGGGGTTGCTGCCATCTACTATTATAGTCACGCCGGCTCTCAGTATAGATCTGACCTTGTTCAGCGGAAAAATCTTTCTGGCACTGAAACGGCTGTCCCCCCTCCTTCTGGACACTTCACCATCCATCAGAACAAGACAATCCGGTTCAAGTAAATCACCAAATTCTTTAAGAGCATCACTGAATACAACAACCTCACCTGTACCAGTGCAACCTTCTACCAGCACAAATGCCATTTCACCATGTTTTGTGGGAATGATCTTCTTCTTCTGGATCATACCGGCGGTAGTAATGAGTTTCCTGTCGCTTTTATGAGCCAGTTCAATCGGCTCGTTGGAAAAACTGTTAATTTCATCGGAGTACACTTCAAGAGGATGACCGGTCATGTAGAATCCGAGTAGTGATTTTTCCAATCTGTACAATTCTTCCAGGGGTAATTCTTCCTTTTCCCTTAATATCGGCGCATGATTCACAGAGTTTTCTTCGCTGTCGTCATGTTCACCATCGAACAATGACATCTGTCCTGCTTCAATGTGCCTTCTGACCGATATTCCATAACTGATCGCGTGTTCCACTGAATCAAGAAGAGTCGCTCTGTTTTTGCCGAAGCAGTCCATCGCTCCCGCACCAATGAGAGATTCAATAGCTTTCTTATTGATTACTCCATTTCCCAGCCTTGTACACAGATCAAAGATGTTGTCAAATGGTCCATCCTTCTCTCTTGTCTCCACGATCTCGGATGACGGTCCCTCTCCCACATTCTTGATCGCGGAAAGCGCATAGACTATTCCGCCTTCCTGATCGACATCGAACCTGACTGAACTGTAATTGACGGATGGTGGATTCACTGTCACACCAAGTCGTGAACACTCCTCAATGAGGGGAGTAATCCTGTCGATCTTGCCTATCTCACTGGTAAGACATGCCGCCAGAAATTCTGAAGGGTAGTTTCCTTTCAACCATGCGGTCCAGTAGGCAAGCGCCGCATAACAGACAGCGTGAGATTTATTGAAACCGTATCCGGCGAATTTCTCAATAAGGTTAAATACCTTCACAGCTGTTTTTTTCTTCACATTCCTGTCAACAGCACCGCTGATAAACTTCTCCCGCATCTGAGCCATGACTTCCGGGTCCTTCCGGGACATCGCGCGTCTGAGCGTATCCGCTTCCGCCATGGACATGCCGGCCAGAAGGTTTGCTATCTTCATAACCTGTTCCTGATAGATTATCACTCCGAATGTAGATGAAAGAACTTCCTCCAGATCAGGATGGGGATATGGTATGGTAAAGTCGGATGAACCGGATTCAATACCTTTCTTATTAACAGCATAAAGATCTATCATGTCCATGGAGCCCGGGCGGAAGATAGCTACGGCGGCAACAATGTCATCAAAGCTGTTGACGTTTATTTTTTTCAGAGCATCTCGCATGCCGGAGCTTTCAAGCTGAAACACACCCGCTGTCTCACCTCTGCTCATCAGTTTAAAAATCTTCCTGTCATCAAATAACAGGTTCTTCACTCTGAAATCTGGATCTCGTCTGCGAACCAATCCCTCAGCCCGATGAATAATCGTTACGTTTCGAAGACCGAGCAGATCCAATTTCAGAAGACCTACTTTTTCTGCGCTTTTCTTTTCGTATTGGGTTGTGATCCCCTCTTTTGCGGAGCAAAGAGGAACATATTCGCGTAGATTGCCGGGAGTTATTATGACACCGGCTGCATGAACACCGGAATGCCTGGCGATATTCTCCAGAGTGTAAGCATAATTGAAGAGCTTCTCAATTTCCTTTTCTTCGCTGACTCTCCTCGAAAGCTCCGGAACACTTTTTACAACTTCCGGGAGAGGAGCGTCTGGATTGGGGGCTGATGCAACCAGTTTAGCCAGAACATCTCCCTCCGATACACTCATTCCCATGACACGCGCCATATCTCTAACCACAGATCTGTTTCGGATCCTGCTGAAGGTAATGAGCTGGCAGACATTCTCCCTGCCGTACATGTCGATGATGTGATCGATGATCTCACCGCGGCGTTCACAGCAGACATCGATATCGATATCCGGCATCTCCATCCGCGCGGGGTTGAGGAAGCGCTCGAAGCTGAGGTCGTAATCAAGCGGATTTATGTCAGTAATGTCAATCGCATAGGAAACAAGGCTTCCAGCAGTTGAGCCCCTTCCAGGTCCCACCGGTATATCCATGGACCTGGCCCATCTCATCATCTCGGAGACTATGAGGAAGTAACCCGGAAAGTCCATATCACCTATGATGCCAAGTTCGTGTTCAAGTCTTTCGGTTTCCAGGGAATTCAACTCCCTGTCTAATCTCCTGGTCAGACCTTCAAAAGAAAGTCGATGGAGATAATTATTGGTGTCCGCCTCCCCTTCAGGGAGAGGATACTCGGGCAGGATGGGATCACCCTCGATCAAGTTGAATTCACATTTCTCCGCAAGTCTGACAGTATTTGAGACAGCTTCCGGTATCCATTCGAATAATTTCTGCATCTCAAGCGGAGTTTTTACATAGAATTCAGCTGTTTCAAACCGCATGCGTCCGGGATCGTTCAAAGTCTTCCCTGTCTGAAGACACAGAAGCGCCTCGTGTGCCTGATGGTCCTCTCTTCGAAGGTAGTGCGCATCGTTGGTCGCCGCAACAACAGCCCCGGTTTCCTTTGCCAGCTCAGCAAGAGCGGGAAGAACCTTTGCTTCATCGGACAACCCGTGATCCATCAGCTCAATGAAGTAGTTTTCAGGTCCAACGAGGTCCTGATAGAATCGAACAGCGTCTAAAGCTTTCTCCCTGCTGCCGGAAAGGAGATGCTGTGTAACCTCCCCTTGCAGGCAGGCGGAACCGATAAGAAGCCCTTCACTGTAACGGGCTAGAATTTCCCGATCAATTCGTGGTTTATAGTAGAATCCATCTATATAACCGGCTGATGAAAGTTTAGAGAGATTACGGTATCCTTTTTCATTTTTCGCTATGAGTGTGAGGTGATATCTTTTCCCGTTCCTGGTGCGATCATTCAAGGAAGGGAAAGCTATGTAGGCTTCCATCCCGAGAATTGGATGTACTCCCTTTTCCTTCATTTTTTCAAAGAACTGAACTGCCCCGAAGAGGCTGCCATGATCTGTAACAGCTACTGAATTCATTTCATGTGAGGAGATGTAGTCGGCCAGACGATCAAATCTTATCACTCCATCGAGAAGGCTGTATTCCGAATGCAGATGCAGATGTACGAAACCGACACTCATTAATCTTCAGAATTCGCTATCGAACCGGATGGCTTTTTCTCAATGTTATTATTACCATACAAGCGGTCAAATTCGCGTTGTTCCTCTTGATCAGCCCTGTCCACAAGGTCAACGCCATCTTTTCTGTATCTTAAAGCCAGATAGATAAGTGTCCAGGAGGATGAGCAGCAGGAGAAAAGGTAGGACACAACAACAAGGAATATTGCTGTACCTGAAAGCCCCGCGATCACTCCGGATATACCTGTCCATGCCTGTATGGAATTCTGTTGACCGAAGGTGGTCAGACCTGAGAAGAACGGGAGTGCCTCGGGAGCTAATAACCGGGGACCTGAAGCAAGCGCTGCACCGAATCCCGCGCTTCCTGCGCCGAGAGCCACTGAAAAAGAGAGTAAGTCCACCGCGAGCGATGCGAACAGGAGAAAGGTAATCCCACCAAGCAGCATAATGATCAGCGAGAGTATCCAATAGAGAAACACCCTCCAGGATTGAGACGTCATGGTGGAGAACAGTTCGAAGACTGATTCGAAAGTATCACCACCGGTAGTGGCTATTATCGAAGGAAGCAGCTGAAAGGAAAGAACAAGTGCCATCGCAGTCAGAACCGCCAGCAGCATAACACCCCATAACGGAACTGAAAGCAATGCGGTCAGAATCGGACCCGCGACCGGAATGCGGGAAAGAACCCCTGCGGCAGCACCGGCCGCCATTGCAAGAAGAATAACAAACACAAGCAGAACAGGAATAGCAATAAGGGGTGCACTGTTTCCCCTGGCAAACCTGGAAGCATCTGCTCCGGAGAAGAAATTATCTCCACGGATCTGCTGGAAGGTCATTCTCGAAACTTTCAGTCCGCCACGGATGAGAACGTATAAGATCAGGATAACAGCGATAATCAGAAATGCAACTGGTATTACATCTTTCAAGAATAGCGCTCCGGGAAGGGGAAAGAGACGACTCTGCTCCCATCTGGCAGCCATGTCATATCCCGCAGCATAAAATCCAAGGTATATGAAAACGTCCCAGATCGCCCATGATAAAACAAGTGTCTTGAAATA
Organism: Candidatus Aegiribacteria sp.; assembly: GCA_030640155.1. Lineage (GTDB taxonomy): Bacteria > Fermentibacterota > Fermentibacteria > Fermentibacterales > JCC-6 > Aegiribacteria. The sequence continues at coordinate 4,951 of DAOWJX010000179.1, forward strand.
AATCCAAATCTTCCTTGCGCTGAATCCGTACTTCGCGCACAGGGGAATATCCTTTACATTGAAACGCAGCTCTTCAGTCATGTTCACTCCCTCCACGATCCTCAAACCTCAATTCATCAGACAATACTACCGGCCACCTGTTTTCGGTAGGTCAGAGT
>DAOWJX010000360.1 GCA_030640155.1 Candidatus Aegiribacteria sp.
ATATCAGGTCAAGACGGTATAAGGATCAGCCTGCGTTTTTCACAAGCTTTCGTTTCTAATCTCATCCCGCAACGAGATGATATCATAGGTTGGCTTTTCCCTGGCAGCCTCGTCGAGAATCTTAACGAGTTCCTTTCTCAATACTGTGGGTGAAAGTTCTTCGGGTATATCATTCCCGGGGGTCTGAACCATCTTCCAGAGATCATGTACAGGAATAACAATGCTGACAGGATCGGATGCTTCAGAAATTATTTCCTGAACACTCCTGATGCAATTCAGCTTTTCCTCAAGAGTTTCAGCGTTCTCAAAACGAATCCTCTGCAGAAGAGAATCGTTCTCCGGCATAGGTTCAGGTTTTTCCTGTTCTTTTATCAGAGAATTAGACCCTCTGACGGCAGCTTCCGCCTCCGGAAGCCTTCCGAGCAGGAAAAGAGTACGCGCTCTGTCCGCCTGAAAGAAGTAGATATAGTGAACGTAATCCAGTTCCTGTAAAATCAATAATGCCTGATCGAAAGTACTCAGAGCCCGTTCCAGCTCACCTTTCTTCATCAAGGCAATCGCCATGAAGCCCAATGCTTCCGCCTCGCCATAACGGATACCTGTTTCACGAGCGGTTTCGTAATATTCCTGAAGCATTTTCACCGCCTGAGAGTAGTCTCCTTTATCGGTCTTCAGTATTGCAAGACCACATGAGTGATAGGATATGTAATACCTGTCCCCGATTTCCCTGGCGATTGCCAGCGCCTTCCGGTAAGCCATTTCTGCTTCTTCAAACTGATTCTTCTTGTGAAATAGATCTGCAAGATTTCCAAGGCTGACAGAATGCAACCGTTTGTCATTGTGCTGTTTTGCAACATCAATTGCCTTCTCGAGAATCTGCTGTTTCTCTGTAAGATCCACGGCTGCACAGGCCATATTATTGTACACCTTGGCGTTGCTTTCATCATCATTCTTCATCTCTTCAAACACTCTCAGTTGTTTCTCAAACAGTTTTCTGGCTTCACTTACATGACCTGTCATGAACTTGATCGCTGCAAGATATCCGGTGGATTCGTATATTCCCCTCAGATATCCAAGCTCATTATGAATTTCAAGTGCTTTCTCGTTTACCTCCAGGGCTGTCTTCATATCTCCAAGGCGAGAGGTAAGCCAAGCGCGCATACCCATTGCTTCTGCGTATCGTTTTCTGTTTCCCGTTGACAGAGCAAGATCTTCGGTTTTCCTGGCCAGTTCCACAGCTTCCCTGCACTTTGCGAATATTCCCAGGATCTGGATTTCTTTTATCATTACGCCAATTAACTGTTCCTTCATGTCCGGCAGAGTCTCAAGGAGTTCCCTCAACCTTACAACGCACTTGTAACTAAGTTTAACATCACCGTTCCTTTCCGCTGCCTGAAGCACTTTATCAAGGTAGAAATAAGCTGTTTCGCTATCTTTCGCTTTGTCCCAATGGTATGCAAGATCAGGAAAAAAAGTCTCATCACCCGGATAAATATTCTCAATCGCACTGGCTGCTATACTGTGGAGTTTAACAAGCTCACTTTCCAGCTGAATGCTGTATGCTGTTTCCCTTAGAAGAGAGTGTTGAAAGATGTACACGATTTCTGAAACAGATGACCAGAGTTTCTCTTCTGTACCATTGTTTAGCAACGGCGCGAGCTCTCTGCCGGTAAGCATAGCAGAAAGAATCCTGGTATTGAACTCAAATCCTAGAACCGAAGCTTTTTTTACAACTCTTTTCAGATCACCCGACAGACGGTCAATTCGTGCCATCAGGAGATCAACGATTCCTCTGGGAATCATATCTGGAGATGCGGAGAGTGTAATAATGTCATTCTTTTTCTTTATGGAATCTGACTCGGCAAGGTATACGGCGTACTGCCGAAGATAGAATGGATTCATACGGGAGTGTGTTGCAAGGAATTTTTCCAGGTCGGGTCCTGGTATTCCTCCAAGAACATCCTTTACAAGTTCGGGGAGTGTTTGCTGTTGAAGAGGTTCGAGGTTTATAACGAAAGATTCCTTCTCAGAGGGGATTTCTATTACTGAGCCATCGTCATGTGTCCTGGCTGCAAGAGCAAAAACAATGGGAAGATTATCCAGATTTCTGGTCATACTTCTCACAAGGGATTCGGAGCTGTCATCAAGCCATTGAATATCGTCTATAACCATGAAGAGCGGTTCAGGCTGAGCAATACCGAGAAAGAACTCCCGCAGAGCTGTAATTGTGTTTTCCTGCTTTCCTTCCGGTCCAACCTGATGGTAGAGAGAGCCGGGCATATCAATTCCAAGAAGCGCAGAGAGAAACGATACGGTTCTTTCAAGTTCCTGAGCCCTGTCCGGATGCTGATATCTTATACTCACAGATAGGGTCTGGAATATCCTGTTGAATGCGGCTAGATTCTCCTTGGAAGATGCATCCCTCTTCTGCTGGAAATAACCTCTCAGAAATGTGACAAAAGGTCCGAAGCTTCGTCTGATGATATCATCGCATCTCAGATGGATTCTTCGGAATCCCTGAGTTTCCAGGATATTACCAGCCTCCCATAGAAGATGGGACTTGCCGGTTCCTGCTGAAGCTGAAACCAGAAGAACACAACCAGTTGAATCATCAGCCGATTTTCGGGCCAATCCGGTGATCGTCCGCAGCTCTTCATCTCTTCCAAGAAGTTTACCCTCATAAAGATATCCGCCTGATTCAGCAGTGTTGTTATCAAGCTTGAAGATATTTATTTCATCGGCCATGCCCTTGACTCTGACTGAGATTGCTGTGCTTGATCCTGGAGTATTACTGGCAACCTTGTCACTTACATAAATCCCGGAATTTTCCTCAAACCTCATTATCCTGGCAGCTATATTTACCTGGCTTCCAAGAACTGTATAGGTTCCCATCTGTCGAAAACCCAGAAAGCCGGCAAACACTGTTCCCGAAGAAATAGCTATTCTGATGGGAAAGGGAATAGAGTTGTGTATCTGACGGGCGAAAATCAAAGCACGTTCAGAATCATTCTCATGGGCTTCCGGAGCTCCAAACAGGGTCAGGAAGTAGAATCCTTTCGAGTCGTAGTGAACTCCATTGAAAAATCCTCCTGTTTCTACTGAAGACTGTATCACCTCCGGGGCTATTGATCTGATCAGTTTCTGATCATCTTCTTCAGCATTCACTGGAGTCAGGAATACCGGAAAAACTCTTCTGAACTCACCATATGGCTCTGAGTTGAGTAATTTCTCGGGGAAAAAGCTTGTTTCGAGAATTCTATCCGGAGCTCGCCCAACCATTCTGTCAGCAGCACAAATTTTTCCTTCAGGAGTTTCTTCCCTGCTTAAGGCAAACCCTCCCTGTCCGGATATTTCAAGAGCCTGAAAGGCCCTTCTGAATGTATCGCCAGAAAAGAACCATCCTTTCCTCTCTCTTCCGAATATTCCCCAGTCTATTGTTCCATGAGAACCTCCAGCTTTGAATACGATTCTGGAAGATGAAGATGCTGATACCAGTGCCAGTCTTTTCATCATCTCTTTTGCAAAAGCTTCTGCCTTTTCAATTACAGTTCCAGGAAGGATTACAGCAAATGAGTCTCCGCTGAATCCGGATACAAAACCTCCGCTTCCTCTGATCATCGACAGAATTCCTCTGGAATAGATGCTGTTCAGCGTATTTGAGAGTACTTCTGCTCCACTTTTTCCCTGTCTGGAAAGGATTTCAGCCATGGATGCGAAACCTGATACATCGAATATCAGTACACTTCCGGAAACAGACCCTGAAAGATTGCCATCGGATAAATTCAGTGAAATCAGGCGGGGAACAAGATTAAGCATGTTTTCCTCCCTGTACACAACCTACAGTATTGAGATATAGCAAATTCATTGTGTTTTTCATAGTCTACAGCCGTCGTCGTAGCGATATCACATGTTATCCTGAATCTGAAGAACGCCTCAGCGTATCCTATCCAATGGTTCTTTTCTACATGCCATGGAAGTTGAACAAATAACGCAGCAGGGGAAGGGCAGATGCCCTTCCCCTGTTGTTTAACAGATTAATTCAACCAGAACTAGAACAGTGACTTGATGTCACCCCACGTGCTTGATTCAAATGCCGTACAATCACCATAGAGATCAAAGAACATATCAGAATCATAGCCGAAGGATTCGTCAGATATTACCCATAAACCTGATCCATCGTCGTACCAGCAGCTGCTGCCGATGTAATTATCACTGACCATTACGAAGCAGTTGTCTACAACATCAGCCTGGACAAACACCCAGTAAGCTACGTCATCTGAAAGAGCTGGATATGCATCCGCGTTGATTGTGCAGGTGAACTCGTAGATGTCATACCATGTTCCGCCCGATGCTTCCCATTCATCCGCGAAGACGTTAACAGCGGGAACAGCTTCACTCCATACGATGGTTGCGTTATTGGGATCTAAACTACCATCGTCTTCCGCGAAAGCGATGTTCATGCTTGTGCCCATTTCGCCCAGCCATATCATCCATACGACAACCTGATTCAGTTCCCAGTCACCGACAAGCACAAAATCATCAGCGACCCAGCGGTCACCAGCACCGTATATACTGAATCCGTGTGTAGCAAGACCGACATCCCACGTCTGTGAATAGGCTGTACCATCGCTGCTTAAAGGACCACCACCCTCGGTGTGGTGATAACTGCTGAGTTCCATATCATCAGCAGTAAAAGCAGTAGCTACGATTATGATTAAAGCAAACACGTACATTTTCATTAGAATACTCCCTTTCTAATTTAAGTTTACTTAACTGAGTACTAACCTACTTTAAATGTTGTGTCAATGATAGCCTCCGGTGCAATCCGAAATCCTTTCCAGACAGGGAAAAAGTGGAGCAAAGTACTCTTAAATACGCTGAACAGCATCCATTCCAGAGGAATCAGGAGGGACTGTCGAGCGAGTTCAGCAGCTCCACCGCATACGCAACGATAGATTCGTGGGAAAACCATTTCCTTGCGAACTCCTGGCCCTGTTTTACAACTTGCTCGCGAATGCCTTCGTTCTCGTTGAGTTTACGCATAATATCTCGTATATCATTCACGTTTTCAGCTGCGAGATAATGGACTCCCTCCTGAAGCGCTGGATCGTACCAGTTCAGGCAACGAGGCCTGAAAGAGATTGGTACGCATCTTGAAGCCAGTATCCATGCCATCCGATCCCAGGACGCGCTATTGCCATCGACAGTCAACAGGTACGCGTGTCTGGCCTGTTTCGCAATGCTCAGTTTTCTTTTACTTACGCATTTTTTAGGTGGTGACCAGAAACCACGCTGTGCTACAATGATACGTACGTCGAGCCATTTCCGATCAACAGCAGCTAGAGTTAGTACATGACGAGGGCCACCGTCGTGGCCTGTATCGGATCCAGCGAAGAGCGCTACTCTTGTGTTAGTCGGATTCGATGCAGAACGCGCTTTGTTAACGCTCCTATGCAGTGAACCGTTCATTGCGTACATATTCGGTAAAAGCGCAACACCGGGTGGAATTCGGCTATCGCTGGACCATGCCAGCTGAGGGATCCCGAGCGCCTGATGTTGCGGATTATCGTGAAGATTTGCCCATACACGTACTCGCAGATCACTCCGTAGTGGGAGCATTCTCAGGAATGAGACAAGGACAGTGAACCTTTCTTCGAGGCCGGGCATACTGAATGAGGCTGGCCGAGACACTCGAACAATTGCGCCAGTGCCCGTACCGCGAATGTCGAATAGCAGAGTGTCCTCAAACAACGCAGGATCTTCCATCACAATATCATGCAGTCTCGACCAAGCGTCACCGATTGATGCGATATCAATTGCGGTATTCGCATGATGTGCATGCTGTCGAGCAACCTCACGAATGTCCATAAACCTCTTTTTCACCAGATAGCCTACGGTGTCACAATAATAGTAAGTGTATACTCTCCTGTGCCATCCTCCATGGCGTATACGCGGGCCTCATAGCTTCCCGGTCCTGCGATCGTGTAAATAAGAGCATCGCTTGGCGAATACTCCGAATCCCATTCCGCGATAACGGCCCCGGAGGAAATTTCCACAAGCTTCAGAAGCGGTAAGAATTCTTCCGTGATTATTTCAATACGAACCTGATCAAACGTTTCAGCTTCGAATTCATATGCGTCATAGGCAAGATCGCTTTGATTCGGATCGCGGGTATCGCTGGACTCGATCTCTCCGGTCTTTTCCATTATTCTGTCGGCTTCTTCTACATTGCTCTGACCGCCGCATCCTGCAAGCAGAACAGCTATCAGAACCGCTGAAGGCAGAAGCCTGCGCAGAAATAGATCGGTGGATCTATGGAATAGGATTTCCAAATGCTGCATGATTAATCCACCTCCATTTTTCATGTAAACTTTGTAATGCATTTTTGTTTTTCCCATTCTAATAAATGGGGCTCTCGCCTTAAAATAATTTACACAATCCGTTGTTAAGAAACAGGATTATTTTCCATCTGCAATACTGCATTGAAGAACGCCAACAGATATTTATCCTCCCGACATCAGATGGATTATGTCCACAGTTGCTTTATCGGGAATTTCTGTGGAGTCGTACTTATTCCTGGGTATGAGTTTGCCGTTGATTCGTGCGATAAGAAGGGGGAAGAGGTAATTCATTTCCTGTATGACATCGCGGACAGTTTTACCTTCATACCAGTCGAGTTTTATTCCATTGACAGTTATCATGATTGTTGAACAGGCGGGAAGGTAATCAGTTCCCGCCTGTCCTTCTATTATCCTCCGTGTTTCGTAACGAGTTCGATTACATCAGGGAAATCGATGCCGAGTTCCGTAAGCTTGGCAATTGTCGGAACACCGTTATTCGTCCAGCCTCTGCGTTTGTATACGGCGTCCAGTAGATGTTCGTACTGCGCTTCCCTGTATTTGCGAGTAAGGGCTACCTTCTCCTCGGAGGACATTCCGGAGGGATCGATGCCAACATCTTCTCGAAGCTGCGTATCGTATCTATCCTGACGTGATTCGTATTCTTCAACGGTTACCGGTCCGGCAGACCTGTAAGGTATTGCGTCATGTTCGCGTTTTCCGAAGCCCATTTTCAGGTTGAACACGCGCTGGAAGTTATAGACTTTCTCTGACATCCTTATCAGGCTGTCCATGGTTTGAGGTTTTCCTGTTACACCTTCAAAGAACTCGCAATACCCCTGGACGTGTGCGGGAACTTTTGCCGGTTCATCTGTTTCAGCGTTGTCCGCAGGTTCAACATCGTTCCACGGAAGTTTGCATAGTCCGCAGAGGCTGAACCAGGTTCTCCACATGGGGAAGTAATGAAGGGCTTCTGCCTTATCTTCAAAGGTTGGTATCTGCTTGTTAACCATATCCATGAAGATGAGCCATGCTTCGTCATGCTGGGCGCCTTTAAGAGCTATGCCGTAACCGCCCTGCTGAGCAAGGGATTCCTTGGTAACGTATTCCGAGTATTCCATGCCCTTGGCTTCCATGCCGATGTCAAATACAAAGCCCGGATCGGCGCCGAAATTCTCTACGAAGTACTTTTTCATATAACGGATGCCCTTGCCGGCTATAAGGCCGAAGCCTTCCCCACGACCTATCTGGTGAAGAAGCTCAAGTGCTGCGTCCTTAGCGCCGAAGGGGATTTCAAGCCCTCCGGTCTTCTCCTTATCAAGAACACCTGCTTCGTAACATTCCATGACAAAGGATGTTCCTGTTGAGAAGGAGATCGTATCAAGTCCGTACGTGTCGCAGTAGAAGTTGTACTCGGCTACGAAATAGGGATCGAAGATTCCCATATTGGATGAACCGCCAACCGTTTCATACTCCGGGCCATCAACAAGGACTCTCTCACCCTTGTAAGGGCCGGTCTTCAGTTCAAAGTTCTCGATAGCCTTAGCGCAGGCCATGGTGCATCCGAGCCAGCATCCATCAGGTTTACCTTTTGTGAAGTATTTTCTGAAGATATCAGAACTGATCTTCGGGGTTTCTTCGTGCTTGCCGAAACGGTAGTTCATAACAGGGAGGAGATCGTAGGCATCCATTATCTCAACGAGATGAGCGGTTCCCACTCCGCGCATGTCGCATTGCTCCTCGTCATACTTTATCATTTCTTTTGTTATCCTCATGCCGGCTTTTCTTATCATTTCGGCATCGTTGGGCTGGTTGGGGTCGTCCACCATGGTTATTGCCCCGGTGGGGCATATTTCAGCGCAAGCGCCGCATCCGATGCAGTGGGGCTGGTCGGAACCGTAAGACATTCGACCTGCCGGCACGGCGCCCCTGGTCGTGAAGTTAATTATGTTCTCCCAGATACCCTGTTCGCAGATTCTCATGCAGAGGCCGCACAGAATGCAGGCGTTGGGATTAAGATCGACGGCAGGGTGTTGATAGCGGGGTTTCTTAATCCCGGCATTCTTCGAGAGATCCTTGATGACCTGAACGTTCGGCCACCTGGAGAGCATCATCTCCAGAGTGATTTTTCTGTTCCTGAGCACCATTTCCGAAGAGGTGTATACCCTGATGGGTTTACGAACAGGATAATTGCATGAAGTAACCAGTTTTGTTTTTCTACCGTCATCCACTTTCACAATGCAGAGCCTGCATGCCCCATACGGTTCAACCAGTTCACTGTTGCAGAGAGCAGGAATGTATATGTCGATACTTTGAGCTGCTTCAAGAATAGTTGTATCCTTCTCAACCGATACTGATTTCCCGTCAATTTCGATTCTTATCATTTCTCTGTCAGCCATTACAGCACCTCCACCGCATTGAAGTTGCATACTTCCCTGCAGACTCCGCAGCGTATACATTTCTCCTGGACTATTATATGTGGTTCTTTCAGGCTGCCCTCTATTGCATCTACAGGGCAGTTTCTGGCGCAGATAGTGCAGCCGGTACAGTTCTCCGCGTTAATGCGGTACTCAATAAGCGCCTTGCACTTGAGCGCTTCGCATTTTCCCTCACGGATATGGTCTTCATATTCATCCCGGAAGTACTCTATGGTGCTGAGAACTGGGTTGGCTGCGGTCTGACCCAGTGCGCACAAGCTGGTTTCGCACATGTTCTGTCCATATTCCTCGAGAAGTTCAATATCACCCTGGCGGCCATCTCCACTGATTATTCTTTCCAGAATGGTTCCAAGGGCAACAAGTCCTTCCCTGCAGGGTGTGCACTTGCCGCAGGACTCATCCTTGAGAAAATCAACGAAGTACTTTGCTATCTGGATCATGCATGTTTCATCATCCATGACAACCATACCGCCTGACCCCATCATTGAGCCTGCATCGGTGAGAGTGTCAAAATCAACCGGAAGGTCAAGCTTGTCAGCAGGGAGGACTCCTCCGGAGGGACCTCCGGTCTGTACCGCCTTGAATTCCCTGCCATCGGGTATGCCACCACCGATATCGTAGATGATTTCTCTGAGAGTAATACCCATGGGAATCTCGACTAAACCAGCGTTTTTAATATCCCCGACCAGCGAGAAGACCTTTGTGCCGGATGAGCCGTTCCATGGATTCTCAGAAACATCTCCGGTCCCTATTGATGCGAACCATTTAGCTCCACGTGTGATTATTCGTGGAACATTAGCCAGGGTCTCGACGTTGTTGAGGACTGTCGGACGTCCCTTGTAGCCGGATTCAACAGTATGGATATACTTCGCCCTGGGTTCACCAGGCATACCGCTCATTGAGACCATGAGTGCGGATGATTCACCACAGACAAATGCTCCTGCTCCGCGGTGAATGACGAGATCAAAAGAGAAATCGGTTCCGAGTATACCCTTTCCTAGCAAATTTTTCTCGCGAGCTTGCCTGATTGCATTCTTAAGGATTTCCATGGCGAGGGGGTACTCTTTTCTGATGTATACATAACCCTCCTCAGCTCCGATCGCGTATGCTCCGATAGCCATGCCCTCTATGATTGAATGAGGATCGGACTCCAGAATGGATCTGTCCATGTATGCTCCAGGATCCCCCTCATCCGCATTACAGATAATTACAGGGATGCCTCCAGTCCGTTCAGATGCACTCACACAGGAAGACCATTTCACTCCGGCAGGGAAACCACCACCACCCCTTCCTCGAAGTCCCGACTTTGTTATTTCTGCGATGACTTCTATAGGACTCATATTATCCAGTATACTGGCCAGCCCTTCATAGGCCCCACTTGCAAGAGCATCATCAAGGCTTTCCGGATCAATGAGTCCGCGATTGACAAATACTACGGTTTGCTGCTTGAGGTAGAAGGGATCATTGTGGGTTATAGTATTTAAACTGCATTCTTCAGCTGTTTTTACTCCTCTGATACAATCAAACAGGTCATTGACCTTGTCCTCGGTAACATCAAGGTACATCACAGGTTGTTCACCATTCCTGCTGACGGATACCATGGGTTCACAGCTGCAAAGGCCTGCGCAACCGCTGGATTTCAGTTCAATAGGCAGAACGGTTCCGGATGCAATAAAGGTTCTCACAGCCTTTAGTGTTCTACCTGCTCCCGCGGCTATTCCACATGTACCGAGATGTACCGTGAGGAATACTGACGTATCGCCTACGACGACTGCGGATGATTCAAGAAGAGTTTTTAGTCGGTCCATTGCATTAGTATTCATGATAACCTCCTTAGCTCTTGGAGTAAGTGGAGATAAGGTTGCTTACCTGCGAAGGTTTGACCTCTGCAATAACCTCATTGCCAATTGTTATCACCGGAGCAATTCCACAGCAGCCAAGACACCTGACCTCAGTAAGAGTGAATCTGCCATCCGGGGTTGTTTCTCCGCTTGATATGCCAAGTTCCCTTTCCAGGGCCGCGAGAATATCCGGAGCTCCTTTAACGTAGCACGCCGTTCCCATGCAGACCTGTATATCCCTTTCACCCCTTGGCTCCAGGCTGAAAGCTTTGTAAAAGGTAGCGATATGAAACAGTTTTCCCCTTGGTTTTTCGGTTCTGTCGGATATTCTTTCCAGAGCTTCCTTCGGGATATATCGGAATTCATCCTGAACATCCTGCATCATTTCGATGACAAAGTCGGGATCGATATTCCATTTTTCAATAATCACGTCCACTGTTTTTATATTAATCATTGGATACCTCCCCAAGGAATGAATCCTGCCGGGAAATGGTCCATACGGGTCTGGTGTGGGGAGCCTTTACCACAAGCGCCTTAAGTCCCTTGTTGCGGAATACGGTGCCTGTTCCACCCCTTCCGGCCTGTTTCAGTCTCATGGTTCTTCGTCTCCAGTCCCACCAGGAGAAATTAAGGCATCCTATCCATGCATGATCCGCTCCACTGCCGGATGAAACCGTCGAAATATGCCGCTTGTCGTCATCATTATCGGAGTACATTTCAGCCAGTTCCTCCGCCGCAAGATGGGAGTTCACTGAAAGAAGTGGTGATTCAATCACCTGAACTTTCCCGTTCATCCCGTCGATGAAGACTATCACCTCATTCTCAGATTTTCCGGTGATAACAAGGCTGTCAAAGCCTGAGAACTTCAGTAATGGGCCGAAGTGCCCTCCAACATTGGAATCCACCGCGGACCCTGTTGTTGGAGATATAGTTGTTACAATGGATTTACCGGAACCGGAAAAAGCAGGGGTACCTCCAAGCGGTCCCGCAGCTATGCAGATGGGATTCTCAGGACTGTCCCATTTCGTTTCGGAGGTTACTTCCTGCCACATCAGCCAGAGATCGAACCCTTTTCCTCCGGTGAAAACCTCTTTCATTTTTTCGGTTACCGGTATGATTCTGAAGGAAGGCTTTGAGATATCAACTCGGAGTATCTCCCCCGTATATCCTCGTATGGAAGGCTTAGGGTTGTACTCGAAAGTACCGAGAAGCTTCTGTTTCTCAAGAATCTTACCGGCGTTGTGTGTGTTTGCCATAGATAACTCCCTGTGTTTGCGCCAGCAGTTTCAAAAAATATTCTAATAGTGATAATGAAAAATACCACAGAAATATACCCATGAAAGTTACAAACTGCAGG
>DAOWJX010000288.1 GCA_030640155.1 Candidatus Aegiribacteria sp.
ATTCTGTAGAGAGAACCATCGGCACTGAGCATGATAAGCTTATTCGATCCGCAGGAAAGGAGGGCTCTTCCCTGTGGCAGCCCTTCCATGTATCTTTCCACCTCCCAATCGGAGGAGCGGATGAATGTCATACGGGACTGATCATTGCTCTGGTATTCCATTACCTCATGACATCCGAGGATTGTCATCAGCAGTATCAGAAAGGGAATAAAGATGACCTTCATTAATGATTCCTCCAAATAACCCAGGAGCCTGTCCGACAATGAAACATTGGCATAAAACCCACACAGATGGCTACAATACTCGCATATTATCGTCAAATACATACAGTATTCTCCTCAAATCTCCGAGCATTCTATCTCAGCCTTGAGGATATTCTGCTCAATGTACATTGCCGGACACACTCCTAGAAGTATATATCAAGACACAGCAGAAAATGCCTTGCCGGTGAATATGCCCCGGGATTACCTATAAGACCTCCTGGTTCTCCTGTGCTCTGATAGTAGGCAGTATCGAATATTCTGTCCACATTGCTTCTGTTGAAAAGGTTGTAGATGGTTATACTGGCTCTGAATTCCAGAGTATTCACCCAGAAACGGCGTGACAGCTTCGCGTCGGTCTGCATTGTCCAGGGGTAGCGCTCGGTGTTAACCCTGGGGATGTCCGATGTTCCAGAAGGTGGAGAGTATGGAAAACCGCTTCCGTAAGTCCAGTCAACGGCCAGTTCCATGCCCTCAAGGGGATAGATACCGTAAAACCGGGGTCCGCTTCCCCTGGGAACCGCGTAATTCAGATGTGCGGAAGCAGCATGCCGCTGGTCCCAGTCAAGATAGTTGTCCTCTGAAGGTGGAATGGTATCACCCTGTGCGGAATATTCGTACTGGGAAGTTGCTGAGGAGTACTTACCTTTCGCAATCGAGTATGTGTAGTTGATGCTTCCGGACAGGTAATCTCCAGGAAGTCTCAGGAAAGTGATCTCCACGCCGCGGACCGAACCGTGGCTTTCATCGTTGCTGTACTGGAAGTAACTTCCCATACTCTCAGTGTAATGACTTGATGTTCTTACAAGCCCTGTAATATCTTTGTAGAATCCTGATACAGCCATTGAGGAGCGGTTTGAGAAACGGTGCCGGAGGCCCGCTTCATAGCTTATGGTCCGCTGGGCATCAAGGTCGGGGTTTCCTACGATGGTAGTGGTTTCAGCTGCGTTGTAATCGGTTCCGAAGTACATCTGATTCATATTGGGCATCTGGAAATAATGACCATACGTACAGAAAAAGACATCCCTGTCCGAAATGGGATTGGTCATTCCTATGCGAGGGCTGACCTGATACTTGGCTGAAGCAGCATGAAACGTGTAATCATCAGGGGAAACCAATTCAGCATTCGGTTCGAAATAGTCGAATCGGAGACCGGTATTAAGCACCAGACCACCGGAAAAGCGGGAAGACATTTCCGAATAGATACTTCCGGAATATGGGTATGCTTTCCAGAGGCTTGCGTACGTTGTAAGCCAGTTCTCGATGTAGGCACTGTAGTCGTAAAGGTCGTAGTAGTTGGCTTCGAGTCCTGTACTCAATTCCATAATGGTGTTCAGCTTCCCTGTGAAATCAAGCTTCCCTGTTGTAACATAATTGTTTGATTCCAGCCAGACATCGGGATGGATACCTGAATGGTAGAATCCCGTTGAATCGGTAACTCTCGATTCAATTGCTGAAAAGAAGATCCAGTCGGAGGGTGAAAATCCATCACCGAGATATCCTCCATCTGCAGATCTGATTCGCTGCCACTGGCAGAAACGGTTCCAGCTGACCTTGAAATCAATAAAAGCCCTTTCACCGATCATCTGAGTAAGACCTGTTGTAACACCGTAATCCTCTTCGTACCTGATAGGAATTGCGTAATCGGGATTGCGAGCCATGTAAGGTTCTTCTTCGATGTATGCCGGATGATCGTACAGGGACCATGTCCACTCATCCCAACCGTTCTGTCTGTAGTAATAATGACCGTTAATCCATATTCTTGTTTTCCCGGTAGGCCGCCAGGTAATCTTACCGCTTCCGTTGATAAGGTTCTGCCAGTTGTTCTCCCAGTTGCCGCGGCTGTCCTCGAGATTGTAACCGCTCCGCATCCATTCGCATGCACCGAAAAATCTCACTTCACCCGGCAATTCGATCCCGATGGCAGGAAGAAGGTAACTTGTTATAGGTTCAGGTCCTCCTAATGCCAGTTCGCAGTTGATGCAGTCACTTCTGTAATTATCGTTCTCAGAAGGTTCCGAGTAATTGCGGGATTCGTTCTCGTAACCGAATACAGTCATGTCACCGTGGCGGATATGAAATTCCCCCTCGTAGCTGGAGCCACCTTCCTTTGTGACAAGATTAACTATCCCGGACATTGCGTTGCCGTAACGGGCGCTGAGTCCACCGGTAATTATGGATGCCTCGGAAAGGGCAGAAAGAGGAACGCCTGAAACAAAGGCATTTGTCACTGGAGAACGCATGGAAACACCATCAAGAAGGAAAGCTACCTCTCCGGACCGTCCTCCTCTTATATGAATCTCCCCTCCCTGTGCCGTAATACCAGGCTGGCGCTGGACAATATCCAGTATACCGGCTACAGGCATTGTTTCGATTTCTTCTCGGTCGATCACATGTATGGTGGATGGAACGTTTTCAAGTATCAGGTTCCTCTGGTTGATCACCTGAATGACCGTTCGTCCTGAAGTTGATTCCTCCAGTGTAAAATTGATGTGTGTTGTCTGATCAGATACTACAGTCACACCCTCAATTGTTACGGATCCCATTCCAACCATTCTTGCGGTAACTGTGTATACACCGGGGGAAAGACGGGGAATGTAGTATTCACCGTTCTCATCCGTCATTGAACCAAAGGGAGTGCCTTCAATTATTACGCTTGCACCCACAAGACCATCTCCCGAGCTGTTACTGACAAATCCGGCAACAGTACCGGTAGTTGCAGCTGAAGCTATTCCGCAGATCAGCAGAAGGTAGAAAACAAAATGAAGAAACAGTGCTGAATACCTGTAACAGAAACTTTTCTTAAATAGACTATCCTGCATACGATTACCGGCCCCTTAGAGTTACAGTAACCATGGTTTTCCTTTCATCGATTTCCATTCAACCCGCAATAAGAATTATAAGAACTTACACCAGTTAGATTGCTCTGTCCATAGAAGAAGCAGAGAAGAGGCCGGGGCTAACATCTGAACATTACCTGCGGGGACACGCACCAGAGCGTGCATGTCCCCGTTGTGGCGATGGTATGTTGAGATGTTAGCCCCGGCCCCTATTTTGGTATAGTACTTGAAGGAGGAAAATTTGACTGATTTCGTTATTTTCAGCGGAAAGCCTGTCGCTATAACCATTCTGTTCCTGTGTGCTGCAATTCTGATCGTTGCAGTACTGTTTTCAGGTATGCCCCTGAACCATGATAGCGCGCTTCTGCTTCAGTGTGGAAGGCTTATAACCGATGGAAGCATTCCGTATATCGATCACGTCGAGATAAGCTTATACATGAACCAGTATATCCATGTGCCGCCTGTTCTTCTGTCGAACCTGCTTTCCATCAATGTATCGGGAATATTCACTGCTGGAGTTCTGATCTTTGTACTATACAGCTGCTTCGCTGTCTTACTGCTGGTTCGTGAATTGAAATGCTTCCATTCCCGGGCAGGAATGGCCCTTGTTGCTTCATCCGTGCTGATTCTATCGATGCAGGCATACAGCGATGGAGATTTCGGGCAAAGGGAGCATCTGTTCCTGCTTGCGTATCTTCCGTTTATCTTTGTCAGGTTTTCCAGATATAAGGATATAAGCGTCAGCACACTGCAAGCAGTCATAGCAGGTTTTTTCATGGGCGTAATGATTCTGTGCAAACCGAGTTTTCTTATAATGGTTGTTCTGATCGAAGTCTGGATGAGACTGCGATCCGGAAAAACGAAGACACTGAATAAACCTGAAATGCTCACAATTTATTCTATTGCATTTCTATTCGCGGTTCATCTAATACTGCTTCCGGAGTCACTGCACTCTCCATTCTTTACCAGATGGCTACCGTATGTTGCAGAACATTACAGTTCATATAATGAGACTTTTTACAGATTGATATCGAAAAATCTGATGTTATGGCCAGTACTGATAGGAGGGATTGCGGCAGGATTATTTTCTATGACGAAAACCAGATCAGCCAACCGATTTCTTCTTGAAACGTTGATCCTGGCCGTAGTAATTGGAGTTATCCTGTATTTTCTGCAGCATAAAGGCTGGATATATCATCTGTTTCCAGCGTTTGGATTTGCAGTTGTACTGTGGGCGGTTGTCGCTGTGATCCTGCAAGAGAAGTACAGATCGACACGAACTACAGGAAATCTGGCCGGAATCGCTTTACTATTCTGCCCGCTAATTATCTGTTTGCTTATTGCCGGGAAATCGTTTCAGCTTGCTGATTCACACTATACAGACATGGATGATTACCTTGAACTGATTGAAGTCTATTCAAATCCGGATCAGCGGATTTCATTCATCTCGACTTCAGTGTATCCGAAATATCCCACACTGGTATATGCTGACAGATTACCGGGAACAAGGTTCATGTTTACCTTTCCCATTGCATTTGCTAACCATAACACCGCATCCGATGATTCATCCGAATTCGGCTACCGTTCACCGGAGGAATGTACCGATGATGAACGTCGGTTCCTGATGGAGCTTGGCATGGACATTCAGAATAACAAACCTGCTCTGGTATTCATACAGGCAACAGAGCAGTGCCAGGGCTGCCCTCCAGGTTTCAGGGTTGATGAATATCTCATCAATATCGGGTGGCTCGACGAATACATGAGTACCTACAGATTACTGTTCACCAGAAACGGATACAGAACCTATCAGCTGATCATGAGCGGTAATTAAATAATCATTTTTCATCATCCATCTGAGCGGACTTTGCTCCCCGGATTACAGCAGAATCATCCGTTTTGCGCAGTTGAATAAGGATCCTTCAATCCTGCAGAAATACACCCCGGGGCAAACATGACACCCTTCCCCGTCAGTCCCGTTCCAGATGATAGAATAAGTACCGGCCTCCATTGGTTTATCAACGAGAGTCGTGACTATTCTTCCGGAGATATCATAGATCGAGAGAGACACCACTCCATCAGCCCCTGATGGAAGGTTGAAAACAATTGTTGTTAAATTGCTGAATGGGTTGGGATAAATGTGGATATTTGACAGTTCAGGCACCGTACCTGATTGGGGTTCCGAAACCGAGGTTTCCGAACTCAGCTTTATCAGATAGATATTGTATTCCCCCGCATAATAATCGTACGTATTCCCGGCAATGATAAAACCGCCATCCGTGGTCAAATCTACCGATCTGCCCTCATCCAGGTTCTCCCCCCCGACAGTTTTTGACCATACGGTATCACCGTTATCATCTGTTCTGAGAAGCCAGACATCAGAATTGCCGGCTCCAAAGGATTCAGTGTAACCCGCAACGATATACCCGCCATCGCTGATCTGCTGAACTGAGCATCCACAATCTTCGTAAGCTCCGCCGAAAGTTCTCGTCCATTCACTTTCGCCATCGCTGTCGGTTTTCACAAGCCAGACATCATAATCCCCTGAGCCGTAGGATCTGGTATCACCTGCCATGATGTATCCGCCATCAGCGGTTTGCCGAACAGAATGACTGCGCTCGGTGTCAGTTCCCCCGAAGGTTTTTGTCCATGATGAAATACCGTTGCTGTTGGTTTTGATCAGCCAGAAGTCCCTGCTTCCCGCTCCGTAGGAATAGGTATCAGCGAGAACGATGTAACCGCCGTCACCGGTCTGCTGAACGGACATACCATTATCGTAATCCTCTGCTCCGAATGTTCTTGTCCATTCAGAATTTCCGTTGGTATCTGTTTTTATCAGCCAGACATTCCAGGCTGCAGCGAAGGAAGGTTGCGTCATACCGACGATGATATATCCTCCGTCCGTAGTCTACTGAACACACCGTCCAAACTCATAGATGCTTCCCCCGAATATTCTTGTCCACTGTACATCAGGCTCAATCTGGGCTGATGACATCGAGGATAGTAACATTAATAAACTGAGTTGAAGGAATTCTCTTCTATGCATCTTTCCTCTCTTCATGCTAAGAAAAAAGTGGGGTCAGATCCTAAATATTAGCATTATCATCAATTTATTATATATACTCAATTCCAAGACCATACAATATCCAGATTGATCAGTTATCGACATTGTGAAGATCAAGTTTATTAACTAGTAGAGCGATTCGTTAAAACCTTTACGTAACATTTCTTTTCCGGTATAGTATCTTCAA
>DAOWJX010000277.1 GCA_030640155.1 Candidatus Aegiribacteria sp.
GTTTCCGACATCGGCAAACAATCCCGAGCAGGAATCTAAACCTTCGTTAGCTTCCTGTACAAGATGGATACATAGAATGAGACATACGATTCCACCGACAACTCCTACAATGACCCAGGCGCTTATTCCACCATCCTTCGAAACCGACCCTTCGACATAATAACAACCGATCGGGCCGCTGACACCATAATAGGAATCATCTTTTGTCAGATCCCCTCCGGGGTAGTTCTCCTGGATTGAGATCTCACTGCCTTCAACAAGTGCTTCCGGCCGAGCATCATCGGTATTGACCCAGAAAAGAACCGTCTGATCATTACCTTCGACTATTATCTCATAAACCCGTTCCTCGTAAATCCTCTCGAATGTGAAATAGTCGACATCCCCCGGATAATCCACTTTCCCTTCCTGAGTGGGGAATTGACTGAGTGATTTTGCTACCTGCCAGCCGGGTACTTCATCCAGAAATAGAGTGTATTCGCCTGTTTCCCCAGGTATCAGAGGAACCCCCCTGGCGATATAGATCCCCTCATCCCGGCAGTCCCAGTAGGCTGCTTCGGTCCCTGTTCGCTGGTCGTCAGGAGTGGTTTTGCTGGAAAACAGAACCGTTCCCTCCGGATCGAGTATGTCTATCGCAAGTTCCAGATCACCTTCAGTACAGAACCTGTAGGCTTGAAGCGGTTTGGCTTCGAACCTGTAGTAACGTTCGTCATAGGGTGATTCAAACCATCCGGATACCGATTCACCAACATGAAGATTCCTCGCTGATTCAGGTCCCTGTATCTGGGTTACTGTAAAATAGCTGCTTCGACCCAGGATTCCCCGAGTGTCGGATACTCTGAAGTAGTAGGAGTTGCTGCTTTCCCAGTCACCTGGGACATCAGTGCACCATGTGAAAAAGCCTTCGTTGTCTATCCAGCCGCTCAGGTTCTCTATCAGGCAGTCTTCCCGGTATAGTTCAACACACACGGGATTGCCACCACCGGACCATTCTATCGTTACATCCGCAGGTCCGCCTCCTGTAATGTACGCATCCGGAGGAGTCAGGACTATGGTAGCATTGATCAGGAAATTATCGCTCCAGGTTGAATTACCGGAATCATCTGTGACCCTTATACAGAAGTAATCATCGGAGGAACTGGAAAACTGGATTTCTGAAACGAACATGAAACTGCCGTTGTTCTCAATCCAGCCGGAAATGTCTTCCACGAGATCGTCTTCACGGTAGAGTTCCAGCTTGACAAGGGAACCTTCAAGACTGTTCCATTCAATCCGGATCCCGTCTGCTTCAAGAGTAACGGAAACAACGGCGGAACCCACATCCACCTCATCCGGAGATTCGTAATGCCCTGCCTGCTTTCTGAGACCGTGTTTCCCTGATTTCACCGATGGAGGATTCAGCAATATGTGTGGATGTTTTACAACCCTGCGGAGTTCAATGTCACTGGAACCGGCAGCAGAAGCAAAGGATGTAGCGGGAAGCGCAAAGATCAGGAAGCATACCAGACAGCGGGATATCATTTTCATTAAAGACCTCATTTCTATCATAGAAATCACTTAATAAGATATGAATTCCTTAGCTCGGAAACCAGTTACGTGATTACGGGTCAGCCTTTCAGAATAAAGTTTCTGGTGTACTAATGCTGTTATTCAATTAATGTGCTTAAAAGAAGACCTACTCCAATCAGTATTAACTCTTCAACAAATATATTAAGTGCTGTCATTCCGGCATCAATCTTTTGCGTTCCGTTTATGGAATAGAATCCTTCCGAACCGGAAACGCCAAAATATATATCCCTGCTTCCCGACAGAATTCCAAGATTGCCCTTTATTGATGCTTCATTGATCCCTTCGCTAACCTCTTCGGAACAGGAGTTGTCAATATCAATCCGCATCAGAATTGCATGTTCAAGATCACTCAGTTCAACATTGTACTTGTTCTTCCAGAGAATATTACCCGTTACTCTAATTGTGAAGTAATCAACATCTCCTGGATAATCAATGGAGCCTTCAATAGTCCGATCAGAGACAAAAGGCTCAGCTGCTTCCCAACCGGGGATTTCAAACATATGAATTCTGTACTCTTTCATATCGGGATGGGCTGGTGTAATTCTGATGAAATAATCACCTTCCTGCAGACAATCCCAATAAATACCTTCTCCCCCGTTTTGATCATCAGTCCTGTATTCCGGAGAAAGAAGAACCTTACCACTGGAATCAAGTATATCGACATGAAGTGGAGTATTGGTTTCCTGAAGGAAGTAATACATTTGAAATTCTCTTCCAAGAAAATGTCCGATAAAAGCATTCTCTGGAAACGTAAAACTCCCCTGAAAAACATCACCCGGTTCAATATCATCAGCAATCGAGCTTAGTGCGTACCAGCTCCGAATAATACTGAAGGGTTCACTCCAGCCATAGAATCCTTCAGCATCAGACAGCCTTATCCGATAGTCGTCTCCCGTTAGCCAGTCACATGAAACAGTATCCTGCCACTGGTAGGACAATGTACCTGAGGGCAGGAATTCGGCGATTCGTTCAATAAACCGGTCACCTTTGTATACATCAGCATATAGAGGAGCTGGCCATTCTCCCCATTCCAGTGTTATATCTGCCACTTCTCCGGCGTGAAGTATTTCATCACTTGATGGCTGGATAACATTTACAGCGTACACCTCGAATTCATCGCTCCAGATGGAAGTCTCACGTTCATTGGTTATCTTAACGCTGAATCCTTCACCATATCCACGGGAATCGGGGATATCAGCAGTGTAAAGCAACTCGCCGCTATTCTCAATCCATCCGGAGAGTTCGTTTACTAATTCACCATTTCTGAACAGTTCAACCTTTGCCAGATCACCTGCTGTTGACCATTCTATCAGAATACCTGATTCATTCCATGTACAAATGACCTGTGAACTGCCTGCAGGGTTCCCACGAGTTATTTCCTTTCTGTATCCAGATACATTCTTAGCGGGAGAACCGTCGGCATAAGCAAAGGATGTGGCGGGAAGTGCAAATATCATGAACCATATCAGACAGCGGAATATTCTTTTCATCAAAACCCCCGTTTCCCTGACAAAATCCCTGGACAGACCTGGAATCAGTATCCCTGCTTATTGTAAGGGAATTGCTTTATTCTCCAGTCCAGTCCTCCAGTCGATCGTATACATCTTCAAGTAATTCACGGCGTCTTGTGGTATTGTAATACTCAGCAGCTCTCCTTCCTCCATAAATATTCCCACCGTAAAAGGATAATGACAGCCAGCCAAGCAGAATACTTGTTGAAAGATTATCTTCCTTTAGAGAAATATAAAATAACATTCCCATTGCAGCATTCATTCCCAGGGCAATCAATCCATCAGTTGTATGACCACATATCATCTGACCGGAACCAGGAAGTATTGCGCTCGCAATTCCGAACCATAGAGGACTCCTTCGTGGAAGGTTCTCTCCGCTATATGCAATTTCAGCAAGTTCTTCGGCAAACAATCGTTGATCTCCCTGCCTTCCCTGCGCAACCTGTGACAGCTCAATACTGCTGCGAGTCCATTCTCCCCGATAAAGCGGAGCCAGTGCACCGAGAAGCTCGCCACGGAAAGCTATATCCTGATCAAAGGCTGTAGTTGCTGCTATTCGGTAGAACTCCCTTGAACGTGAGAAAAAACCCAGATCTGCGTAGACCGAACCTGCTCCCAGTGCCGCCATTGCTTTGAAATTACCTTCAGGCAATTTGTCAGACAGATATGTATACAACGATAAAGACTGTTCATATCTATCGAGGATATGACAACATCTGGCCAGACGCAGAGCTGCATCCGGACAATTGAGAGTATCACCTTCTTCCCACAGTATCCGGGAATATTCCAGGGCTGCGAGTTCGTAGTCTTCCTCCTCGTAGAGTTCATCAGCAAAACTCATTATCAAGGTTAAAACGGCAAGAGCAGTGAGTCCCATGTAATAATCCTTTCAAACGGTTTCAGTGGATCTTCCAGTTTTCTTCCTGTGAATACATAGTAATCCTGCTCTCTGGCGGAAGGGTGACACCTTGTCCACCTTTCAATTGCCATCATTGTGCCGAATATAGGACCGTATTCCATCATCGCCTGTTGACCGTAATGTGAACAGGAAAGGACAAAATTGCATTCTCTGCCCAGCAGATCTCTTATAAGATACCTGTATTGAAAATATAGAACATTGATCGGTCCGGGAATGGAGAGATCCTGCTTAGTTAAATCAGTTTGAACCGATACAATGCCGCACAATAGAAACATCGCCAGTATAAATGTCAGTTAACCGTCTCCTTGATTCTGTCATCTTTCCATCAGAAACTTTTCCTCTGAAATATCTTAACTTCTTCAATACAATACTGTAGATGTACCAGTGTTTCCTCTCCGTCAATCCCTGCCTGGAAACTATCTGCTTTTATGTTACCTTGAGCCAGTCAGCAAACCTTAGCCAATTCGAGCTAGAAAACTGGATTTCACACAATCAGCAACACTATCCTGAAGAACACTTCAATGCTGTTTATCCAACCTCAGTTTTCTTCCTGGAGCGACAATATCAATCAATCATTGAATAAGTAAGCCCTGGGTAAGCAGGGATGCTGATCTCACATGATAGAGTATGGTCCCGGTATGAGTCTCCACCCCCAAATGTATTCCAGCACTGTCCAGAAGAGAAGAAGAGAAGCAAGAGACAGAGCCATCTTCCGGCCCGTTCTCCGGATTTTTCCGGTGAGAAACATTGCCAGTATTCCAAGGATAAGCGCGGCTCCAGCAGACACAAATGTACTCCAGTGGCTTCTCGAAAGATGTTCATACTGGTAGATCATCCACATGTGCAGCCCCCATATACCTGTAAAATGCCCGAACGCGAACACGTATGACTGTCGCATACCATTCTGAAGTAGCATTACGACAAGCATGACGGAAAGTACTATCAAGACAGGCAGATA
>DAOWJX010000077.1 GCA_030640155.1 Candidatus Aegiribacteria sp.
ATCCTCTCGAGTAAATATCATCGTGGTTGTACCACCGGGAGCCAACCCTGCAACATATGAGCCATCACCTTCGGACATGAGGAACATTTCGCAGACGGATGTATGGTTCACAATCGGAGTAGGTTTTGAGAGAGCGTGGATTCCAAGATTTGCGGGCTCAAATCCGGATATGACCATCATAAATACTGTCAGGGATATTGACAGACTTCCCATTGACCGCTACAGCATTCCTGAAGAAATTGCGTCATCAAACACACATGGGGATAACGAGCATGACCATACTGACGGCTGGGAAGACCCTCATGTATGGCTTTCACCGGAACTCGTGCGAAAACAAGTTGCAGCAATAGCGGAATGTCTGTCATATCTGGATCCGGAAACAGAAACACGTTATCGCGCGAATGCGGAAAACTTCATTCTTGAAATCGACTCTCTCCAGAACAGCATTCATGCCATGCTTGATCCGATGCGGGGCAGCTGTTTCATGGTCTTCCATCCGGCATGGGGATATTTCGCTGACGAATTCAACCTTGTGCAGATACCTGTAGAGGAATCCGGAAATGATCCTTCTCCGGGGGAAATGTCAAGACTCGTGGATTTCGCGAAGGATCAGAATGTACAGGCGATATTCGTTTCTCCACAGTTCAGCACCTCATCAGCGGAAGCAATAGCATCGGAAGTAAACGCGAGAATCATCTACATAGATCCACTTGCAGAAAACTGGAACGCGAATCTCATACATGTCGCAGAAGAACTTGCCGGCACCATGGATACAAGATGATTCCGGCAATAGAAATCAGAGATCTATCAGCTGGCTACAGAACAGGTCAGCCCGTTCTGAAAGATATAAACCTGACAGTGATGCGGAATGATTTCATCGCTATCATCGGACCCAACGGAGGTGGAAAGACCACTCTCCTCAAAGCTATCCTGGGACTGATCAAGCCCTGGAGTGGAAAGATTATTGTAGAAGGTTTTCCCATAGCATCGAAATCCGTCAGGGCAGGAATAGGTTACGTTCCACAGTTGATTCCGGGCAAGTCCTTTCCTGTAACTGTCATGGATGTAGTTCTTATGGGAAGGCTAGGAAATTCCGGTTTCTTCAGACAATTCACTGAAACTGACAGGTCAGCAGCAGAGAAATACCTTCTTATAATGGGTATCCTTCATCTCTCAAATGACAATATGAATTCACTTTCAGGAGGCCAGAAGCAGAGAGTGCTTATCGCCAGAGCGCTTGCGGGAGAGCCCGAAATTCTGCTTCTGGATGAACCGGTGGCGAGTGTTGACCATGAGACTCAGGAGAGTTTTTTCAACCTGCTTGCCGAAATGAACGACAGTATTACGATTGTGCTTGTTACTCACGATGTGGGAGCTGTCTCAGCCCATGTCAAGAACATTGCCTGTATCAACAGAACCCTGATAAGTCATGGAGAAACGCTTTCAGCGGAAGCGGTATCCCGAGCCTACGGATGCCCCTTCGAACTGATCTCTCATGGAGTACCGCATAGAGTCATCGGTCATAAGCATCAGGAAGACAGCAGCACTGAAAACATCTCTGATGGGGGAGATAACCGGTGATTGACGCACTCAGCTATACTTTCATGCAGCACGCCATAGCAATCTCAATTCTCGCTTCAATTGCATGTGGAATAATCGGTACACTGGTTACAGTCAACAGAATGTCAGCTCTTGCGGGAAGCATAGCGCACGCATCATTTGGAGGTCTGGGGCTTGCATACCTGATCGGTATACATCCATTGATAGGAGCAACCGGTTTTGCAATCGCCTCGGCAATCGGAATCGGTGCGATTTCTTCAAAAGCACAGAACAGGTCTGACACCGCCATGGCAGCTCTCTGGGCAACAGGCATGGCAGCGGGACTGGTATTCATCAAGATCTCCGGAACTTACTCAGCCGATCTGATGAGCTGGCTGTTCGGAAGCCTGCTTGCAGTATCCGGATCAGATATTCTCCTTATGGGAATTCTTGATATTCTGATTCTAACCATCATTGCCGGCCTGTATAAGGAATTCCTTGCGGTCTCTTACGATCAGGAATACAGCAGGCTGCAGGGTATCCCGACGGGGCTAATAAGAGGACTGTTTCTGATTCTTGCCGCGCTGACAGCGGTTATGCTCATGAAAGTGACGGGGCTTATCATGGTCATCGCCATGCTCACGATTCCCGCCGCGATCGCGGAGATGTTTACCTCGAGCCTCCGGAAGATGATGGTTCTGGCTTCAGTTCTTGCAGCTCTCTTCAGCCTCGGTGGTCTCTGGCTGGCCTGGATACTTGATCTGCCCCCCGGCGCGGTAATAATCCTCCTGGCCGCAATAGCGTACTTCACAAGCTATAGGGTCAGGTCTTGCATTTGAGCATTATTATCATATGATACATCAATGACTAGACAATTACGCATTAAAATCCCGGGTGGACTATACCACATCTATACTCGTGGTATCGACCGAAGAGATATTTTCAAAGATGACAGCGACAGGAAAAAATTTCTGGATATCCTGAAAAATAGTATCAGTGATTCAGACTGGAAGTGTTATGCCTATTGTCTCATGAACAATCACTACCATATCCTGATAAAATCTGCAGACGGAAACATTTCCCGTGGAATGCGTCAGTTGAACGGTGTGTATGCCCAGTATTTCAACTGGAAACATGACCGTGTAGGACCTCTCTTTCAGAGCAGATTCAGGGCTATACTTGTCGATAGGGAAAATTACTTTCTGGAACTATGCAGGTACATAGTACTAAACCCGGTAAGAGCTGGAACAGTATGTTCTCCCGAGGAGTATCTCTGGAGCAGTTATAGAGTCACAGCAGGAATAGATAATATGAAAACCTGCATTGACAGAATGGCAGTACTTTCCCGATTCGTAGAGGAAGATGAATCTGAAATTTCTGCAAGAGCGGCATATTCACAGTTCGTGATCGATGGCCTTGAAAAGGATATTACTCTTGGCGAAATTAAGGGAGACCTTATTCTCGGAGACAGAGGATTCGTTGA
Source organism: Candidatus Aegiribacteria sp. (assembly GCA_030640155.1). Taxonomy (GTDB): domain Bacteria; phylum Fermentibacterota; class Fermentibacteria; order Fermentibacterales; family JCC-6; genus Aegiribacteria. The sequence goes on from DAOWJX010000077.1 coordinate 3,023, forward strand.
ATCCGTGAAGGATATAATTGAAAAGGAAAAGAATAACCTCGACTACCCCAAGTACCAGAGAACAGCATGCCGTCCTGATCTAGAGGAACTGCTTGACCCTCTTACTATCTCAATGAAAGAGACAAGGAACGTGGCTGTACGGAAAGCATATAATGAATTCGGTTACACACAAAGTGATATTGCAGGATTCCTCGGTGTTCATAATTCAACAATCTATAGAATTATTAGAAAATAAGTAATACATACAGATATTACAAATAAAATGATAGGAATGCTCAAATGCAAGACCTGACCCTATTTTTGCATTCCGGACACAGAGCATGGCTGAACTGCACCTCCGAATGTTCAGATATGTACGATTCAATCTGTTCCCAGTATCCGTGGTCATCACGGATCTTCTTGCAATTCGCGCAGATGGGAAGCAATCCGCTGAGTTGTTTCACCTGGGCAAGAGCGTTTGAAAGATCCTCATTCGCTTTTGCGAGTTCGATATTTCTGAGTCTGTAGATCTCCTTTTCCTTCTCCTTCTTCTCTGTTTCGTACTTCACCTGCAACTCATTGATTTGATTGCTGCTCTCTTCAGTGAAGATCTCGTCATTGAGCGCTTTGTATTTCTTATGGTATTCCAGTGCTTTCCTGAAATCCCCTTTCTGTTCCAAAATCGTTGAGAATGTTTCGCAGCTGTCTCTTTTAAGATCAGGCACTCCAATCTCATCCGCAACGTTGAGTCCTTTCCTTGCATATTCAAGAGCTTCTGTAAAGCGGTCAGTAGAAGCATAGATCAAACCTATACTGAGGAGTGTATCAACCGACGCAAGTCTGTCTTTTATTTTCTCCTCGATCTTCAGTGATCTTAAGAAATACTCAAGAGATTTATCAAAACTCTTCATGTCCTGGTAAACCGTGCCTATATTAGTCAATGTGTGTGAGATTCCCCGCTTATCATTGAGATCTTCTCTTATTTTCAGCGCCTTCTGGAAATACTCAAGTGCTTTCTCTGATTCTCTGGATTTCCGGTATATATTTCCAGCGTTATTCA
>DAOWJX010000294.1 GCA_030640155.1 Candidatus Aegiribacteria sp.
CCATCCGAGAGAGGTGGAAATAACATCTGCTCCGTAGTCGATGCTGAACTGGAAGGCGTCCCAGACATCCTGTTCATCACTGAAAGAAACACCGACTCTCAGAGCCATGATAGTCGCTGATGGAGCAACACCGCAGGTCGTGCCTGCGTTTCCATTACTTGCGACGCTTCCGGCGCAGTGAGTTCCATGTCCGTAAGTGTCCATGGGATCACCATCGTTATCATCGAAGTCCCATCCGTAGTGATATCCGGCGGGTGTATCGTGCCACATGTTGTTATGCAGATCCACATGGTTGTAGTTTACTCCGGTATCTACAACACTGACAAGAATTCCGCTGCCCTCGTACCCCATGGCCCAGACATCGGGAGCGCCGATCTTGTCGACTCCCCATGCATTTGCCTTTGGAGCGCGTTCCGGAGTGTGCACATCAACCGGTTCAATGAGTATATCGCTCCTCCGCATAAAACGGATGTAAAGAATATCTTCCCTGTCTGAAATAGCGATAATTGCCTCAGGTGTCATTGATATGGCGATTGCATTGACGATCCAGAAGGGATGAACATCCTCAACGCTTCCGGCAGGAAGAGTTGCGATCTGCTCAAGGATTCCCGCCTGAGAACTCGCTGCCCTGTCTTTCATAACCTCGGCTGCGAATTCGCGCGTTTGAGCACGATCCATTCCCTGGGTCGCGTTCATTACGTATTCTACATCAACCATTCCGATGGGTTTGATAAGCACTCTGATCAAATCTCCACCATCTGTTTCCCCCATTATTTCACTTAGTTCGGGGGTGATGGTTCCAGCGAAAGCCATTGCTGTAAACAGCATAAGAAACGATAACGCTTTCATTGTGCTCCTTCCGTTTTTTCAGTCTATTTGATTCTGTATCCTATGCAATATTTCATTCTGTTCTGCATAACCGTTTTCCCTGAAATTAGTTTCCAGGACTTGTAGTCCGCAACAATATCAATGAATATCAATGAGTATACTGCCCGTTAAGGTACCAAGTATAACCAATAAGATACTACATAAGTTAAGTATACTATAGAACATATTTCCATGCTACTCAACAGCGCACATACTTTTGAAACTGCCTTTACCGAAGCCTGCTGATCGAATACGGGTTTCAGGTTTCCCGATATCTCAGTATTCTCGCGGGATTTCCCGCTACGACTGCTCCCGGCGGAACATCTTTTGTAACGACTGCTCCGGCGCCGATGATTGCGTTTTTACCTATTCGGACAGGAAGAATGGTTGAATTTGATCCAATACTGACGCCATCTTCTATAACCGTGCCCTTCCAGTCTGCAGGATCAGGCTGTGGAGGATAGACATCGTTAATAAACATGACTCCGTGCGCAATAAAGCAGTCGTTGCCTATCTCAACCATTTCACAGACAAAACTATGACTCTGTACTCTTGTTCTGTCGCCGATCGAGACACCCTTCTGTATTTCGGTGAAACAACCGACCATACAATCCCTGCCTATGGTACATCCATACATGTTTACGAAATTCCAGATCTTTGTGCCCTCGCCGATTATGCAGTTGTTAACAATTTGAAGATTGTTCGGTTTGAAATCCAATTAGTTCTCCTTCCTTTTGGAAACATCTCAATCCCCAATCATATTAGCATTTCCGGCGGAGGAGAAGATTTGAATAGAAGCATTCGGAATTTTTGCATAATCGCACATATAGATCATGGCAAGTCAACTCTTGCAGACAGATTGCTGCAGGCAACCGGTACTGTTTCGGATAGGGAGTTTCATGATCTCATGCTCGATACGATGGATATCGAGAGGGAGCGCGGTATTACGATCAAGAGTACTGCTGTAATGATGACCTATTCTTCTGAGGCTGGAGTGGAGTATGAACTCAACCTGATAGATACCCCCGGACATGTTGATTTTACATATGAGGTTTCCAGAGCTCTGGCATCCTGTGAGGGCGCATTGCTGGTTATCGACGCAGCTCAGGGAGTCGAGGCTCAAACTGTTGCCAACCTTTACAAGGCGATGGATCAGAACCTCACAATCATCCCGGTCATAAACAAGATAGACCTGCTTTCTGCGAATATTCTTGAAGTAATGGGGGAGATTGAAGGAGAGCTTGGCCTTGATGTTGATGACATCATCTGTATTTCCGCGAAAACCGGTGAGGGAATCGAAGATCTTCTCGAAGCAATTGTTGAAAAGATTCCAGAACCTGAAGGCAATTCAGATACTCCGCTTCGAGCAAGAGTGTTCGACAGTGTTTATGACCCATACAGAGGTGTAATAGTCTACGTAAGAGTAGAGGATGGCGTAATCAGCAAGGGTGATGAGGTTCTGCTGATGGCCACCGGGAAGAATCATATTGTAGAAGAAGTTGGTCATTTTGGAATCAGGAGAGAACCTTGCTCAAGTCTGACCGCAGGGGAAGTAGGTTATCTGATCGCTGGCATAAAGACCGTAGAAAATGTCCGCTCGGGTGATACTGTAACCTTGAACCAGAATCCTGCGGATGAACCACTCCATGGATTTGAAGAGGTAAAGCCTGTTGTTTTCTCATCCATTTTTCCGATTTCATCCGAGGATTACGAAGATCTGTCCTCCGCGCTGGAGCGTCTTAGACTGAACGATGCCTCTCTCATTTATGAAAAGGTTTCTTCTCCAGGACTTGGTTTTGGTTTCAGATGTGGTTTTCTGGGACTCCTCCATCTGGAAGTGGTACAGGAAAGGCTTGAGAGGGAATTCGGGCTTTCTCTGGTTTTAACAGCACCTACCGTACTCTACCGAATCACTCTTAGTAACGGGGAAACAGTGAATGTGGACAACCCCAACCTCTATCCTGATCCCGCAACAATAGATTTCGCCGAGGAACCGATTATTGGAGCATCCATTATCATGCCTGACCGATACATCGGTCCCGTAACCCAGCTTATCCTGGACAGGCGTGGAGAGAACTACTCGAATCTATATGTTGGCAAGAATCGTGTGGAAATTAAAGCAGACCTTCCGCTGGGGGAAGTTGTTTACGATTTCTACGATAAACTCAAGTCCGTGACCCAGGGGTACGGATCCTTCGATTATGAACCACATGGATACAGGCGCAGTGACCTTGTAAAGGTTGACATACTCGTGAACCATGAAAAAGTCGATGCTCTGTCAATGCTTGTACACCGTGACAGAGCTCGCCCATGGGCGGTCAGCGCATGCAAGAATCTGAGGGATGAGATACCGCGCCAGCAGTTCAAGATACCTATACAGGGTGCAATAGGTGGACAGATTATTTCCAGGGAGACTATCACTGCCCTGAGAAAAGACGTTACTGCCAAATGCTATGGCGGGGATATTACACGTAAACGTAAACTCCTTGAAAAGCAGAAAGCCGGTAAAAAGCGTATGAAAATGGTTGGCAGTGTCGCTATTCCCCAGAAAGCTTTCCTCGCTGTTCTCCGCCGGGAGGACTAATCCTGGTTTTTACTTAAGGAGGAAGTTTTGAGCAGTAATGATTCAAATATCGCTCCATGCGGTTTGAACTGTGGAATATGTGATATCCATCTTGCACCTGAAACTTCTGAATCAGCCGAGTACATAGCAAAATGGATAAGGGAGAACCACGATCCCGAATGTACAGCGGATATGATTCACTGCGCGGGATGCCCTGGTGACAGGGAGGACCATTGGTCGCCTGATTGCAGGATACTGATATGCTGTGTTGATGAACATAACTTGAGATACTGCAGTAAATGCACTGACTTCCCATGCACGAAGCTTGAGGAGTGGGCTTCCCAGTGTAAGAAATACGGTGATGCTTTGATCAATTTGTACGGATTACGAAGTGAAGGGCGTCTAGAGAAAAGATGAGCGACCCTGACCATAAGCATGGATTCGTTACCTTCCGGGCTTATGCAGAGTTGAATGACTTTCTTCCTAAAAAATGGCGTCAGAGAGAGTTTACCTATCCACTGAACGGTGGGTTCTCTTTAAAACATCTCATTGAATCAGCAGGAATCCCGCATACTGAGATAGAGATAATTCTTCTTAACGGCGAATCAGTTGATTTCAATTGCACTGTCAGTAATGGAGACAGAATCAGCGTTTATCCGGTATTCGAGAGTCTTGATATCACACCGCTTGTAAGACTCCGACCGGAGCCTCTCCGGAAAACTCGATTTGTTCTCGATGTGCACCTTGGAAAGCTCGCTTTAATTCTCCGACTCCTTGGATTCGATGCCGGATTTCCCGGGAACATTCCAGATGAAAAGCTTGCGGAGATATCAGCAGAGGAGGATAGAATTTTGCTGACAAGGGACACGATGCTTCTCAAGCGCAGCATAGTAACCCATGGATGTTATCTCCATAGCCAGGATCCTGAGGAACAGGCTCGTGAAATTCTTGAAAGACTCGACCTGAGGGGGAACATAAAACCATTCACAAGATGTCTTGATTGTGGGGCATTCCTGGAAACTGTAGATAAAAAGGAAATCATGAATCGGCTTGAACCGCTGACAAAGGAATACTATAACGAGTTCAAGAAATGCTGTGAGTGCGATAAGATATACTGGAAGGGCAGCCACTTCGAACCATTGAAAGAACTGCTTCAACGACTCGGAGTGAATCACAGGGATAATGGGAATTGATATGAAAACAACCGGTCTCTACATCCATGTTCCATTCTGCGTAAGGAAGTGTTCTTACTGTTCATTCTACTCCATCGAGCGCGATGAGGTGCTTCTGACAAGGTTCCGCTATATGCTTCTGGCTGAAATGGAGCGGAAAGCCGCAGGAGTCAATATAGGAACGGTATATGCCGGCGGAGGAACACCAACCATTTTGTCCCCTGAGTTCTGGAGCGAATTTCTCACTACTCTTGATAGGGTTGCCGATATATCAGATGTTCTTGAGCTTACAATTGAAACAAATCCTGGAGCGGTATTGCCGGACACTCTTGCAGAATTCAGAAAAGCCGGTTTTAACAGACTGAGCATCGGGATACAGTCCTTCGCTTACAGCGAACTTAAAACACTGGGCAGAATTCACAACCCGGATCAGGCAATTCTAACTTTCAACCAGGCTCGTGATACTGGATTTCAGAATATTGGAATTGATCTCATGTACGGGATTCCGAACCAGACTCCGGATGACTGGCAAAGTAACCTTAAAAAGGCTATTGAGCTTTCACCTGAGCACATCTCCTGCTACGAACTGTCGATAGAAAATGGTACGCCTATTGCTGATCTCGTTGATAACGGGGAATTATCTAAGCCACCAGAGGAACATTGCAGGGAAATGTACTTCCTGGCGGATGAATTCCTGAAAGAAGCCGGGTACATACATTATGAAGTATCAAATTATGCAAGCGGTGATGAGAACATTTCAAGACATAACAGCTCGTACTGGAACAGGACCCCGTACATCGGACTTGGACCTTCAGCTCACAGCTTCGATGGAAAAAGAACCAGAAGCTGGAATGTATGCGAGATTGATGGATATCTCAATCTGATCGAGAATGATAGATCCCCTGTTGAGGAAACCGAATATCTTGATTCAAAGGAGATAGCCCTTGAGATGTTGATGCTCGGTCTTCGCTGGAAAGCAGGAGTAGATATAGAGGAAGTCAAAGTATCAACAGGTTTCCGGATAAACGAACAGTATCTTGACTCGATGATCGGGTCTGGAAAGGTGCAAGTTTCAGGTTCACTGATTATGCCGACAACAAAAGGCATGCTCTTTGCGGACGGTGATGCCGCAAATCTTATAGAGGACTTGCCGTAAGACGTTTGACTAATAAGTATTGAAATTACATAATTGCGTTCTCCGGTGCCCCCGTAGCTCAGCAGGATAGAGCGGCGGTTTCCTAAACCGTAGGCCACAGGTTCGAATCCTGTCGGGGGCACCAATTGTAAATTCGGACCTCCGATCGAAGATCGGAATGGTGAGTTTACCCTGAGCGAACGAAGTGAGTCGAAGGGAATCCTGTCGGGGGCACCAAATAAAGGTGATTGACATCCTGCTAACTTACTGTGATTCTCAAGACACAGGAGGTCAAACATGTATAGAAGAACCTTACCTTTGCTGATCATCAGTTCCATCACCATCACATATGCCGATTCTGCAGTTCAGACAGACTGGTCAGGGGGTCCCGGAGTATGGGG
>DAOWJX010000012.1 GCA_030640155.1 Candidatus Aegiribacteria sp.
GTGTCCCCAAAAAGCAAGACGCTCTGGTGAGTGTCCACTTACACTGTATATGGTGAGATTTTTCTTAGTTTCTCAATTATCGGCGGCAGCACTTCAAGCACGTAATCTATCTCCTGATCCGATGTGTACATGCTGAGACTGAAGCGTATCGCGGTATTAGAGTCGGCGGTACTGATCCCCATGGATGTGAGAACATAGCTTGGATCCTTGCTCCCTGTGCTGCAGGCGGATCCTGAGGACACGTAGATACCCGCAAAGTCGATCAACGTAAGAATGGCTTCACTTTCCACGTTTATGAAAAGCACTGTTGCCGTATTGGGAAGTCTTTCCGCGGAGGCTCCAACTATAACCGCTCCGGGACATCCTTTCATGATACCTGATTCAAGTTTTTCCAGAAGAGAGGATGTTTTCAATGCTTCCTCCGCAATGAAGTACCTTGCCATCTCTGCGGCTTTTCCCAGCCCGACGATTCCCGCGATATTGTAGGTTCCTGATCTTATCCCTTTTTCCTGATGACCGCCATGCATAAACGGATTCAGTTTCAAGCCTTTGCGGACATAAAGAGCTCCGACACCCTTTGGTCCGTGGAATTTGTGCGCTGAAAGACTGAGAAGATCTATTCCCTCGATTTTCACATCAACCGGAATTTTACCGACCGCCTGAACAGCATCCGTATGGAAAAGCGCTCCGGCTCTGTGGGCGATCTCCGCGGCTTTCTTGATCGGCATAATAACGCCGGTTTCATTGTTTGCTTTCATTATGGACACAAGACCGGTTTTCGAGTTGACCAGTTCTTCAAGAGAATCCATAGATACAGAACCACTGTTATTCACCTTGACCAGACCGAGAGGATGCCCGGCTTGCTCGAGATACCTGGCAGTCTCAAGAACTGCGGGATGTTCCACAACCGATGTTACAAGCCCTGGCTTCTCGGAATCTGCCCCTACACCGTAAAACAGGGCAGTGTTATCGCTTTCCGTTCCTCCTGATGTAAAGAAGATTTCTGAAGGGAAAGCACCGATTAGATCAGCGACCTGCTGCCTGGCTTTTTCTATGTACTCCATGAGATTACTGCCGAATGTATGAAAACTTGATGGATTGCCGTACTCATCATTATAAAACGGCATCATTGCATCAAGAACTTCAGGAGCCATCCTGGTAGTCGCGTTGTTATCCAGATAGACTTTCATCAGGCTATTCTCACTTCAACTGTTTTCCCTGTCCTGTCATGAAGTTCCTTCTCAAGTATCTCAGCGACCTTCTGTCTTTCTGCGTCAACATTGCTTATTTGAATCCGTCCCGGATGAACGTGCACTATACTGATTGTCCTGTCTCCAAGAAGGCTCCTGAGTTCGGCGGGAACCTCATCCAGTATATCCCTGAAGGTAGCTGCGGTTGAGTCTCTTTTGGAGATGAAATTGTTGATCGCTTCTGACAGTGCGTCATGACCCATTACCGAGCAGTGGTATTTCTCTGCTGGCATACCTCCCAGGAATTCAACAATCTGGCTGTTTTTAATTCCTTCAGCCTCTTCAAGAGTCATACCTTTTGCTATCTCTGTAAGGGCTGAGGCCGCAGCTATAGCTCCGGCACAACCGAAAGTCATGAACTTGATATCGGAAATTCTGTCATCATCATCTACTTCGATATCAAGCGTCATAGCGTCTCCACACTGCGGGGAACCTACTTCAGAATGGCCATCAGGATTATCAAGCTCCCCGGCGTTGCGCGGATTCATGAAATGATCCATCAATATTTCTGAATACTTCCACATGACTATAATTCACCCCATTGAACATTCCCTGCGATCAGATCCTCAAGGGAATGATTTTTCATGAAGGAGTCGAACATATCTCTGAGACTCATCCATAGAGGTCTGGTTACACATGTTTCCTCTAGAGGACAATGCTTCGTTTCATAATTCTTTGACGGAGAACAATTTACTCCGTCAGATAAACATGATGTTGGAAGAAAATCCGTTTCGAGAACGCTTATTACATCGAAAAGACTTATTTCCGCCGGGGGAATCCCAAAAACGTATCCGCCTCCCGGCCCTCTTTTACCTTTGACTATTCCTGTTATTCTCAGTTTACCGAATATCTGCTCGAGATAACGAACAGATATCTGTTCCTGCTCTGACAACAGAGAAAGAGATACAGGTGTGTTTCTCTTTATCTTCATCATCTTTGCCATTCGCGCAAGAACTCTCAGTGCGTACCTGCTTCTGGTCGATATTAGCATAATTCCCCCTATTCCTATCGGAATATGAGTATATATAGATAGGATTTTTCGTCAAGTCCTCTTTCGATGAGCAAAAACATACTTCGTAATAACCCCTCCAACAGCGATTGCGATTACTCCCACCATCATTAAAAACAGCGCTATTCTGAGTGCCGAAGGCAGGGGGTCGCCTGATTCACCGCTTCCCGTGAAAAGAACCTTTATATCAAACGATACTGTTACCGGTTGATAATTCCCCCTGTTGCTGATGACCAGAACAAGGCTGCCAAAACCGTTGATCCTCATCTCATATTCTCCTGATGAGGTTCTCAGACAATCCAGAGTATCAACGCCAACGCTGTTATTCCTCCACCGCATGTAGTCATCTGTGTGAAAAAGCAGCAGCTCTACCGAAGAAGTATCCGGGAATACCATTATCGATCCGTAAAGCCGCGCGCTGTCAGCCTGATACTCCTGAAGAGCGAATCTAACGCTTCTGTACTGGCCTACTGAGATCTGCAGGTCTTCTGTCCCAATGAGAAATATGCTCCCTCCGTACAGAATAGGCACAGCAAGCAGTATGATAATTGGAAATGTCTTCATTTTCATTGAAATAGTATAGTATGGACAGACAACATTGCCACTCCCTGCTCCGAATCTGTCTGGCGGGAATCAGGCAAAGAGCCTTTCTAAAATTCTTCGGAAGGATAGTCGAATATGTCTGGCAGAGGAACTTATTACTCCTTCATCTCGTGTCTTACAAAACTGACCGGGTTCAGGGAAGCGGAATTTCTTACCGGAATTCTCTCTTTACTGAGATATGCGGGTAATAGAGAACATAACAGAGTCTACCTCGGACACCTTGCCAGAGTGTTTCCGGGAATGAGCGGCGCCGATTTGAGAATACTCCTGAAGCAATACTGGAGAGTACACCAGAGAGCTTTTCTAGGTCTTTTCTTCTCGGAACGATTACATGAAGACAATATCTCGGCAAGGATCGAAATGAAAAACATATTTCTTCTGGATGAAGCCCTTGCGGAAGGAAATGGCGTTCTACTTCTTGTTCCACATTTCGGAGATGAACGCATGCTGCATATACTTCTTGCAATTCTCGGATATCCAATGCACATCATCTCATCAAGATATTCTGACGCGCCGGACATTGTAAGAAAAACCAGGCTCTCCGTCAGCAGGAAGTGGCATCACGTAGCTTTTCCGGATGAAAATCCGCGGTGGATCTACGACGCTATAGAAAGAGGAGATATAATTCAAATATCACCCACTGCATGGGGAGGGCCGAAAGGACACTGGGTAAATAGCTTCGGGGTTCCTGTGCTTGCTTCATCAACACCTCTGAGACTTGCAAAATCCACTGGATGCAAGCTGCTTATTGCCTGTAATCACGCATTGCCGGGTTTTCGTTATAGAATGATCTTTCAAAGTTTTAACCCTGAATATTTCGATTCAAGGGGAACGGCTGACTTATTCAGAATGTTTGAAATGCTGGGAAAAGATCATCCGGATCAGTACAACTGGATGAATCTCGTGATAAGGCATAGAGAGACAAACACCATAGCACGACTCGGCGGAATTCCCAGAGAGGAAAAGGAAGTTGAGTCTCTCGCGATTGAGGCAGACTGGAACCCGGAAAATATCAGTGATTTTCAGTCAGTTTCTTCTCTCAAGGGCCTGTCCAGATAGAGTCTCCTGAGAGCTACTCCCTGGATAATCAGGTACAAACCCACCAGAAGCGGAATCAATCCTGTTCCGGCAGCAATCAGTGGCAGAATTGAGGAATGTGTCGCTGACTCAATTGTTTCAGCAGCTTTTTCAAGATGATCAACAGCTTCGTTAAACGCTTCTTCCGTGTTGAACAGGTCTCCTGCAAGGGAGTCGACTCTATTCGCTACTTCTTCAAGAAGAGGCTCCATGGGCTGCAGTGTGGCCGACAAATGCTCCATTCCGACAATTGTCTGACCTGAAGTAGAGTAGGTGCTTTCCAGGCTGGACAGCACTTCCGTAAAGTGATTCTCGCCGATCACGGATAAAATAGCTGGAGGAAGGTTCTCTATGCTTTGTGCTACCGAAAGAGTAAGATAACGCACTTCTTCCGTGGTTTCATTAATACTGTTTATGGTTACCCATGTTTCGTGGATAACTTCGCTCGTACTTCTGATGGAACTGCTGACATCCGTAATCAGAGATGATGATGTTCCGAAATCTTTGCCGATAAACTCCACTGCGGATCTCGCGCTGTAAATCCCCTCGGAAATAGACACAAGGCTTCCCTTTACAGGTTCCCATGCAGCAAACGCGACAAATATGATCAGTCCCCCCACGATGATAGCGATCCCTCCGAGAATCCAGGAAAGCCAGACTGAAAGACTGTATGAAACAAGGTTCTTGCTTTTCATTTTTCATCCCCTGTTCGGAATACTGATTTAATCCGCATATCTCACCAGAGTTACTACTGCAACGGCACATAAGACACTCGCATACTGCGTTATGCTCAATCGACCTTCCTTGATGTATATATAATACATCTGTGTCGATCTCATTCGCATGCCTTGTATGCAAGCGCTTCTACACCGTTTCGTTACGCAACCTGGTGAAATATGAGGATTTA
>DAOWJX010000199.1 GCA_030640155.1 Candidatus Aegiribacteria sp.
ATACATGACATTGAATGAGGTCTTTTGATTCAAACTGAAGGAAGGCATGGGATATCCGGATGAGAATAACAGTATTTGACAGGGATATTGAGAATCCGTTTCTGCAGATTCTGATAGGTGTATTCGCGATTGTTTTTGCGGTTGGATTGACTGTGTTGATACTTCTTGTTGTCCTTCCACTTGCAGGCATCGTACTGACTGCTGTACTTCTTATTATCGCATTCATTGTGATAGTTCTTATAATCTTCTTTCCTTTTCTAATTCTTTTCGGTGTTACTTCAGGCTCATCGAAGAAAGGTAGCGGGATTGAGGGAACTCTGGAAAAGGATATTTCACCATTCAATAAAATTAAAGTATCAGGAGCTCTAAGGATCAATATTGTCTGCGGTCAGACAGAGAGTGTTACTGTAATCGGTGATGACAATCTGCTTAAATACGTTGAAATCAAGGTGCAGAATGAGGTTCTTTCCATTCGAACAACAAGACAGCTCAGACCAAAAGCGTGGCTTGAGGTCAGAGTATCCGCAAGGACTCTGGAACTCCTGAAAATATCCGGCGCGATAAAAGCCGCTGTATCCTGTATTGATAGTGATCGCTTCGTCCTTAAAGCCGCTGGTGCTTCTGAGGTTAGTCTGACAGGTAACTGCGCTGAAGCGGTAATGAAGCTGTCCGGTGCTGGTAAATTGAATGCGAAGGATTTTGCATGTAATGTAATCAACCTGACGTTGAGCGGTGCTGCGAAGAGTACAGTATGTGCTTCAGAAGAGATTTCGGTCACCATCAGCGGCGCCGGCAAGGTAATCTGCTACGGCAATCCGGAAACAGTAAATAAGACTGTTTCAGGTGCGGGGAAGATTGAACTGAAGTAAACTATCACTTTTCTGTTGCTGTTTTGAATTCTCATCTGTTTGAGAGGAATTTCGATTAATCGATGTCATTGATTGATGCATTAAGAACAGTGATATCAACAGATGTTATTTGACAAAACTCATATTCTGGAATATATCTAGCGTGTATATATGGTGCTTAACGTAAAAGGAGGAAAAATGAAAAAAGTAGCATTATTGTTACTCTGTCTTGCCTTTGCTGTCTCCGCCACCGTAAGAACAAACTACGGATCAGGTTCTGCTGGTGAATCTGCTTTAGTAAAAGGATCCTATACCCTTCTTGAATCCTATTCGGTTGAACTCGGTGCCGGTTTCGGTATGGCAATCAAGGATGATGTTGCTAACAGCATCTGGATCTCCGACTGGGCAGATTGTTTCAACTACGAGTTCGATATGACTACTGGCAATCCCACCGGCGACGGCTGGGATATAACAGACGCTATCGATGCCGATGACATGGGCTTCTGTGAATATGGTTCCGGAAACCAGTTCTTCTTCGGCGATTATACTTTCAGCAACATAGGTGTATTCAGTGATGCCGGAGTATATGTCAAGGGCATTGAGGGTCCTGATAGCTGGGATTGTGTATTTGGGATGGGCGCCGGGCATGATATGCTTTACAGTGCGAGGAGCAGTGAGCTTGCCTGGGGTTCCTATACAGGTACTGAAACCGAAGTAACCTGGACAGTAGAAGCTGTTCCTAACGGCATTTATGGACTTGCCGTATACGGTGACTACCTTTTCCTCTGCAACAGTGTTGTGGACACTGACAACATATTCATCCACTATATCAACTCAGATGGCAGTGTTGACTTGACTCCAGTATGGTCATGTTACTTCACTGAAAATGGCGGCAGCACTAACGGCGGAATTGACTGGGATGGTACATATCTCTGGGTCTATCCTCAGCAGGACCTGCTGTACAAGCTGGACATTGACTGGGTTCCCGGAAGCCTCGAAAGTACAACCTGGGGCCAGATCAAAGCTGACTTCTAAAATAGTTCATTTTATCTAGTGTATAAAGGAGGCGGGGTTCAACCCCGCCTCCTGCTATATCAGGTGTTCAGTGCTGTTTTTATCAGATGTTTTCCCTGACCACCTGTGCAAGACGTTGAACACCTTCCACGATCTGTTCTTCATTGGCAAAGCTGAAATTCAGCCGCATGCTCTGGTAATTGTCATTATCAGGGAAGAAAGCGCTGCCGGGAACGTATGCGACATTCTCGTCAACAGCCTTCTGGAAGAGATCGTCCGCGTTCTTTCCCTCCGGAAGCGTGAGCCATAGGAACAATCCGCCCTCGGGTTTTGTCCAGTGGACACCAGGCATATCCGAGAATTCCTTTTCGAGACACTCAAGCATCAACTTCCGGCGTCGGTCATACACCTTAATCGTATTCTTCAATTCTGTCTCGAGAACCCCTGCCTGAAGCATTGCATGGGTAATAGCCTGATTGAAGGGGGGTGTACATAGATCAACAGCCTGTTTGGCCATAATCATTTTATCTACGACCCAGTGGGGGCCGCAGGCCCATCCGAGACGGAATCCCGGAAGAAGCAGCTTGGAGAACGTGTAAAGAGATAGAACCATGTCCGGGGCCATGGACTGGAATGTAGCCTGATGTTCTCCGCTGTATCTGAGCTGCCTGTAGGGTGTGTCTTCCACTATCAGGTATTCACCCTTCTTCGCGATCTCGATGATCCTTCTTCTTCTGTTTTCAGGGATCGTCACACCTGCAGGATTCTGAAAATCCGGAATTATATAGATGAACCTTGGTCTGCGTCCTTCAGCTTCAAGCCTGGCAAGAGTTTCTTCGAGGAGTTCCGGGATCATTCCATTTTCATCAAGTTCTATACCGATAGGTACACCCTGATAACTCTTGAATGCCTGTAAGCCTCCAAGATAGGTTGGGGAACCGGTGATACAGGTATCACCAGGATTAAGGAAAATCTTGGCAACCAGATCAAGTCCCTGCTGGGAAGCTGTAGTAACCAGTATGTGATCCGGAGTTGTATCGATGCCTTCCTTTTTCATGATTTCTGTGAGATCCTCGCGGAGTCTTTTGTCGCCTTCAGTAGGACCGTATTGCAATGCAGTGTGTGCTTCCTCTTCAATGACCTTGTCGATAGCGCTTCTGACATGGTCTACAGGGAAAGTTACAGGGGCGGGAAGTCCTCCGGCAAATGAGATTATGCCTGGTTTGGCAGTCAATTTCAGAAGCTCTCTGATAACCGATCTCTTCATACCCAATGCCCGATCTGAGAAATATTTCTGTTTCTCCATGCATTGACTCCTTTCTGGAACTTGAACGATTCACATTGAACACAGCATGTTATATACAATGTATGGATATGACCAAATATTTCAATGTCAACAGGCATTTTTCTTCGACGGGACGAAGCGATGACTCCTTATCATATTTATGCTGACTTATAACTAACCGGAGGTTTATTCATGAGAAGATTTATTGCACTTGTGTTGGTTGTTTCAGGTTCTTGCATGTTCTTGATTTCATGCGGTTCTTCTGAAGAACCTCGAGAAGAGATTATCACTGATTCGGAAGATATCGTTTTAACCGATTCACTGTAC
>DAOWJX010000323.1 GCA_030640155.1 Candidatus Aegiribacteria sp.
GACACCTGCTATTGATATTTATAAAGCACAAAATGCATGGCTGGTGTATGTAGAACTCCCTGGATTATCATCGAGTGATATAGAACTGATTGTTTTTCCTGACGGTTTTGCTATAAGAGGAATCAGGATACCACCGGAAAAGGGACTCATCGCAGAAAAGCTTGAGATTTTCACAGGAACATTCCACCGTGAGATTCATCTTCCGGGAAAGGTTGATATACCAGAAGTTACCGCATCGATGAAAAAGGGAATTCTCTGCATAAAACTTCCTGAATTGATTCAGACAAGTATCAGGGTTTCCGTAAGTAGTCCCGGGGAGTTTTCAATAGCAATAAAGGATAAAGGAGAGTAAATGGTTCGGGAAAGCACTCTGGAGCTTCCAGAAATACTACCGATTCTGCCAAATCCAAATGGAGTTGTGTATCCATACACTATAATTCCCCGCACAATAACCAGTTCCGAAACAGTCAAGCTTGTTGATGATGCTGTCAGGGGAGATAAGATGATCGGTCTGGTTTGTGTCAGAAAAACCGTTGATCGACAGATTGTACCAGCTGATCTGTACAGGACAGGTACAGTAACCGGTATTGACAGACTGTATCGGTTTCCAGGGGATATCATAAGGTTGCACCTCAGAGGGCTTGCCAGATTCAGAATACTTGAATTTGTTGATTCAAATGCTCCATATCTGTTAGCCAGGGTAAAAAAACTGGAAACGGTATATCCCGAGAGTGATATCGAACTTGACGCCTGGCAGAATACTATTGTGATGCAATTGAAACAGATTTTCGAGCTGACAAGGAGCATCCCTGATGATTCGCAGTTCATGGAACTGTCTGACGATCCCGAAAAACTCAGTTTTCTGGCAGCCAGCAGGATAGAGGCCAACATAGAAGACAAACAGAAGATTCTTGAGGCTAATAGTATTCTTGAGCGCCTCTGGCAGCTATCCGGAATAATGGAGAAAGAAATCAGGATCCTCAAACTTCGCAATAAAATTCAGGGACAGGTCAGGAACGAGATTGAAAAGGATCAGAAGGAGTACATTCTAAAGGAGCAGCTTAAAGCTATCCAGAAAGAACTGGGGGGAGAAAGCGAAAACCCGGAAGCCGAGGAGCTCAAGGAGAAAATTTCAAAAAAGAAACTCCCCGATCAGGTCAAAAAAGCTGCCGATGAAGAACTCGACAGACTGACAAGGATGCATCCCGGCATTCCTGAAGTTGCTGTTATCAGGAATTATATTGAATGGATTCTTAGTCTGCCCTGGATGGAAAGTACAAAAGATAAGCTGGATATTGCTAGAGCGAGATCAGTTCTGGAGAAAGACCATTACGATCTTAAGGATGTGAAGGAGCGAATGCTTGAGTTTCTGGCAATTCGTAAGTTGAATCCTGAAGGTAAGGCTCCCATTCTCTGTTTTGTTGGACCTCCCGGCGTTGGCAAGACCTCCATGGGAAGAAGCATTGCGAGGTCTCTCGGTCGCAAATTCGTTCGACTTTCACTGGGTGGGGTTCACGACGAAGCGGAGATCAGGGGACACAGAAGAACTTATATTGGAGCGATGCCCGGCAAGATAATCCAGGGCTTGAAGGAAGCAGGAAGCAATAACCCGGTATTCATGCTTGATGAAGTTGACAAGATAGGCAGTGACTTCAGAGGTGATCCCACTTCTGCTCTGCTGGAAGTACTTGATCCCGAACAGAACTACTCTTTCAGGGATAATTATATGAATGTTCCATTCGATCTAAGCTCCGTGCAGTTCATTACTACCGCGAATCTACTCGATACAATACCCTCACCGCTGAAGGACAGGATGGAGATCATCCGGATTCCTGGATATACTGCGGATGAGAAACTGGAGATAGCAAGAAGGTATCTTGTTCGGAGACAGATGACTAATGCCGGTCTTACTGGCAAGACGCTAAGATTCCGGAAGAGCGGAATCAGACAGATCATATCCTGCCATACTCGTGAGGCTGGTGTTAGAGAACTTGAACGAACCATCGGCAAGATTTGCAGAAAAACTGCGATGAGACTTGCCGAGGGTAATGATGACCTTGTTATAGTCAGTCCATCACGGTTACACGAGTTTCTTGGGGCGAGGAAGTTCTCGCACGAAAGAATCGCGGATAAACCCTGTATTGGTGTAGCTGTCGGACTTGCCTGGACTCCCGCTGGAGGGGAGATTCTCCTCATCGAAACCATAATTATGGAAGGCAAGGGAGAGCTTATGCTGACAGGACACTTAGGGCAGGTAATGAAGGAATCAGCTCGTGCCGCCCTGTCCTGGATACGAACACATTCAATTGAGTATGGAATTGATCTTGATTTTAAGAAGGTTGATATTCATTTGCATGTCCCGGCTGGTGCGACTCCAAAGGATGGGCCTTCAGCAGGAGTGGCTATAACGATATCAATATTATCAGCCCTGACTCAAAAACCTGTTGTTGCCGATATGGCCGTTACCGGTGAAATAAGTCTTCAGGGAAAAGTGATGCCCGTCGGGGGTATCAAGGAAAAAATCCTGGGCGCGCTTGCTGCAGGGATAAACAAAGTGTTTATTCCGGAGGAGAACGGCAGAAATCTGGATGAAATTCCCGAGAATATCCGTAGTAAAATGAAATTTGAGCTGGTGAAAAACGTTCAGGATGTTATACCAAGCTTCATTCCCGGACTGAAAGAGGTTGATAGATGATAAGGAGCATTACTGTCTCATTCTTGCTTATTGCCGTACTGTCTCTGGTGCCTGGATGTAAAGGCCCCTCAGATCGTATGATTACATCTGAAGGTCAGGCGGTTTGCGGTAAACTGGAAAGCATCAGTGGACGCAGTGTTGTTTTCGAATCCTCAAATGTTACAGTTGACCGGGATGAGGCCAGAATCTTTCTCAGAGATAATGCTGGAACATACAGAGGTTATGTATCTTACACTGACGGTGTTCTCTCGATTATCACAGATTCAGGAGAGAGAAGCTTCCCGGTTGGTGATGTGCATACCATTATATGGAGTGGAAGTAATAGCGAAACTTCAATCAGAATCGATGTTCCGGCGGTAGACGGATGGGTAAGAACAGGCATGCATGTAAGTGACGGTGATATTCTCTCTCTCACCGCGACAGGAAATGTTACTTTAGAAACGGGTAACTGCGGACCATCCGGAATTGAATTGTTTTCAACGGCCAATGCTCTTATGCCCGGAGCGACGAATGGTCAATTGATCATGATGGTCTCTGAATCTGAACCTGTTGCTGCGGGCAGTGCCTGGACAGGTACTTCTCCTGGCACCGGAGAGTTGATGCTGGCTGTTAACATTCCCGATAGAGAATCAACATCAGGATGCGGTGGGGTTTATTACGTGACAATATTGAAGACCGCCGGTGCTGACTCCGGTAATTCAGTTATTTATCTTGCGAAAAGATAATATCCGTAAAAAAGCTGATTTGACTTGAGCAAACTACGAACTTAGAATATTATGAAGTTATGAAATTCGTGTTGCTTGTTCTCAATGATTTTGCGGGAGGTTAGGTTGAAATGAGAGGCTTAACTGTTACTCTGTCTATATTTATTGTATTATTGGCATCTGTGTTCTTAACTGCGATGGCGGACAGGATGCACCAGATCAACTATGGGGATACACTCTGGGATCTTTCCATACGTTATTACAACACACCTTTTTACTGGGAAGATATCCTTCAAGCTAACGAATCACTTGAAGGAGTTGAGTTCCTTCGTCCCGGTTCTGAACTGATTATTCCGGAAATTTTCGGTACTACTGTCAGCATCTCCGGAGGCAACACATCAGTTGAGTTTTACACAACTTCCCTGACCAGCAGCAGATCCCTTCTCAGCAGGCTTCTGCTGGAGACTACGGGGATGGTTACTTATAATCCGCCCGACGCGGTCTGTTACATCGTCGAGATCAACGTCGATGAAGTAGATGAATACCCAGGCGAATTCGCTATGCCGGGAGACATGATCGCTATAGATATCGGGCAGAACCAGGGAGTTGAAATTGACCGCGTATACAAGATCTATAATATCGGGGAAGAAGTCAGGCATCCTGAAACAGGCGAGAAACTTGGTAAAGTTATCAGGGTTGCAGGAGTCTGCAGAGTAGTCAGGACCTCTCCCACAGCAAGCGTTGCTCTTATTGAACACGCTTACCTTCCTGTAATTACGGGAGATTTCCTTGTTCCGTATACCTCAACAGCACCTGTTGAAGTGTCATCCAATGGCGTTGTCAGTGGTATGGACGCATGGGTTATCGCGTTCCAGGATCCTGATATTGATAGAGCATATGCCTTCGATATAGTCTTCCTTGACAGGGGCTCAGAGGATGGTCTTCAATCAGGTGATGTGTTCGATATGTACAAATATGGACAGCTTTTTGACAGCCCGTCAGGAGGCACTGTAATAACCCCGAATATTCCAATTTCCAGGCTTATTATTCTGTCCTCTACACTTGAGAATTCAGCCGCCATGATTTTCTCATCATCCTCCATTGATATCATTGAAATTGGAGACAGAATAGAGCTGGTGCGAGAGCAGCAGTAGTACGGAATTTTCATGAGATGGAAAGTAGTTGTCGGGGGTGATAAACCCTCACGGGAAACGATTCGTGTCATTGCCGAGCTGACCTCTCTTCTCCATGATGAAATTCTTCAATCACTTTGTGATGGAAACCTGACCGCATGTAACAATCTTACAGAGAGTGAAGCGCAGAAGCTGGCCGATCAACTGGGCAGAGACCCCGATGTGGTATGCAGAGTATTACCGGACATGGAACCATCATCGACTTCATCACCTTCTTTCAGGGTGCTTCTTGTGGATTTCAGACCGGGTTACAGAACAAGACTTCGCAGAAGACTGCAGAAACTTACAGGCCTTTCAAATGAACAGATTGTAATCTGGCTCTCCAGAATGCCTTTTTCGCTTGGTTCCGGAGTTGATGGCGATACTGCCAGACAGATCCGGAGAAGAATTGTAGAAGCCGGCGGCATTGTACGGATCGAACCAGAGTCCGCCACCCGGGATCGGATATCGATCC
>DAOWJX010000339.1 GCA_030640155.1 Candidatus Aegiribacteria sp.
CATTTCAGACTGAAGACAGCTCATCATCTTCCTTTATACCGATTCTACCGGACTCAGAAGTCTCCTCTGCTAACGGACTCCAAGGTTTCAGTTCTCCCGGATCGAAGACAGATCCGATTCTGGAGATTCAATATCCGATGCCGTGGAGAATACTCGCGGAACGCGAGTCATTTTCGGAAAAATCTGAAAAATCTGGAAGTTGGTACCCCCAACAGGATTCGAACCAATGCTTTCGGCTCCGGAATCGGAATTCTTTCGAGTAAGTTTCGTTTGTCACTTTTACAAGTGGGTGGCACTAATTTAGTACCGGAGGAGGGACTTCCTTCGACTCGCTTCGTTCGCTCAGGATAAATTCATCATTCCGGCATATTGAATGAGACAAATTAAATAGTGCCTGTCACTATTTAATTGGTACCGGAGGAGGGACTCGAACCCTCAAGTCCGCAAGGGACAGCGGATTTTGAGTCCGCCGCGTCTGCCAATTCCGCCACTCCGGCACATTTAGTTCTTGCGGAACTCGCGAAATATGAAGGATGATAGAGGGAATACGCAAGTGGCACAGAGCTGAAAACACTGTTTTCAACTTGACAAATGAACGATGTCAGGATAAGTTTGTTCACTTGTCGGGCCCATAGCTCAGTTGGCTAGAGCTACCGGCTCATAACCGGTCGGTCCCTGGTTCGAGTCCAGGTGGGCCCACCATCATCTGCTTGAAAGGGCGGGTAGCTCAGTTGGCTAGAGCACAAGCTTCACACGTTTGGGGTCGCAGGTTCAAATCCTGTCCCGCCCACCATTTCAGGCAACCGGTGATGTGGTGGCACTGTCATGTATTGTGAAAACTGCAGAACATCTGTATCTGATATAACAGGGGGTACCCTTCCGGGTACCCTCTTTTTTCTTGAACTGTCGGGAGTTATTGAAAAATGAATGATGATCTGAAAAAGTTGCTTAGCCTGCAGGAGATTGATTCCCGAATTGACCGAGTGTCCGCCGAGATGGAGGAAATTCCGAGAGAGAAGAGAATTCACGAACGTGAAATTAAATCACAGAGAAGCGATTATGAGAATGAGAAGAAGAAGATAGAAGAAATAAGAGAAATGAATCGAAAAAGCTCAGGAGAAAAAGAGAATACCCTGAAAGAGCTTGCCGAGTTCAAGAATAAGCTTCTCGAAATGAAGACAAACGAAGCGTACCGTACAATGCTTGTGCAGATCAAGTACGCTGAGAATAAGATAAGTGAGCTTGATATTAAACTGCTTGAGCTTATGTATGAAGAGGAATCCTCTGAGGAAAATCTTAAAGAGACACATAGAGTCTGGGAAAGAAATGAAGAGAGATTCCAGAAGAGACAGAATATTCTCGATGGCCAGCTGGAGGTGCTTGAGGAGAACACCAGAGAGCTTACAAATGAGCGTGAGGAAATCAAGTCAGATATCAATATTCGTCTTCTCAATAAGTATGAGCTTCTTCGATCAGCAAACAAGGGAAATGTTATTGTCGGGCTTAACAAGGGTGCCTGTGGCGGATGTCTGACAAATCTTCCTCCACAGACAGCAGTTGAAATTAACCAGGGACTGGCATTCACATGTCCAATATGCGGACGTTTCGTAATCTGGATGGATGACAGCTCTTTCGCTGGTTCAGGATAGATAGTATTTTATATATCTGCATATTTTACCAGGTTTCGTTACGAAACGGTGTAGAAGCAGTCGCAGACAAGGCATACGAATAAGGTCGACGCAGATGTATTGTATATACTTCAAGGAAGGCCGACTGAGTATAACGCAGTATGCGAATGTCTTATGCGCCGTTGCAGTAGAATCTCTGGTGAGATTTGCAGATTAGGGTCAGGTGGGTGGTCGCCCCGCAAGGGGAGGAAAGTCCGGGCTCCACAGGGCAGGACACCGGGGAAATCCCGGTTCCGGTAACGGAGAGAACGTGCCACAGAAACGATACCGCCCCTGAACAGTTCATTCTGCAGGATTCCGGTTACCGGAATACAGGCTATGTTGATCAGGGGTAAGGGTGAAATGGTGGAGTAAGAGCCCACCGGGATACTGGAGACAGTATTCGCATGGTAAACCTTGTCCGGTGCAAGGCCGAATAGAGAGGGAGGTCTCTTTGAGACCGGGGAATTGCCCGTTCCCCTTGACCTCCGGGTTGGCTGCTTGAGGTGTCAGGCAACTGACATCCCAGATGGATGGCCACCACCGCCGTTGGCGGTACAGAACCCGGCTTACAGCCTGACCCTTTTCCTATTTTGGAGGATCATTGAGAAAGCGCTGGGTTGCAAGGCCAGTACCCTGTCTAAATCTGAAAAGTGTCAGCGAGCTGCATGGTCTTCCGGAATCTCTTGCCCTGATGCTTGCCAGAAGAGGTTACACCGGAAAGATCCTTGAGGACTTCCTTAATCCCGATATTCATGCTCTGTCTTCCTGGAAAAATCTGGGTGGAATTGTGAAAGCCACTGAAAGAATAGTCAGAGCTGTTGCAAGCTCGGAAAAGATTCTTGTTCACGGTGATTTTGACGCTGACGGGATTACAGCGACAGCAGTGGTTTACAGAGCACTTTCCGAACTTGGAGCTGATATAAGCTATTATGTACCAGACAGGTTTATAGAAGGGTACGGAATCGGATCATCAGCAGTTCAGTTCTGCGCCGAAAACGGGATTGACCTCCTGATTACTGTTGATTGCGGAATAACTGCACATGAGCATATCAACGCCTTGAACAGTATAAATATTGACACTGTCATAACAGACCATCATCAAGCCGGGGATCAGCTCCCTTGCGCAAAGGCAATCGTTAATCCCGCGCTTGACGGGGATGTGCAGCACTCCGGCCTTGCGGGTGTTGGTGTAGCATGGATGGTTATGAATGGTGTCTACGAGCTGATGAACGCCGATGCCTCTTCTCTGCAGGAACTCCTCCAACTTGTTGCTATAGGTACTGTGACCGATGTCGTTGATCTAATTGATGATAATCGTATTCTGGTTTCTGAGGGTCTGAAAGTTATGCGTCGAACACCGCTTCCGGGTATCTCAGTTCTTGCGAAATCAGCTTCAGTTGATCTTGAAAACAGCAATTCATCCCATCTGGCTTTTTACATCGGACCAAGATTGAATGCCTGCGGGAGAGTAGGGCACGCGAAACAGGCGGTTGCCCTTCTGCTTGCCGTGAATAAATCAGAAGCTGAAGAACTGCTTGCCCCGGTGGAGGAGAATAACAGAATCAGAAAGCAGTTAGAGCGGGATGTCGAGAAACAGGTCAAAGGGCTGACTGCAGAATTGCAGGACCCGCGATGCATTGTACTTGCAGGTGAAGGGTGGCATCGAGGCGTTGTGGGAATTGTCGCTTCAAGACTTGTCTCTAGATTCGGAGTCCCCGTAATACTGATATCTTTGGAGGGTGATAACGGGTACGGATCAGCAAGGAGCATTCCTGGTATTTCGATACATTCTCTGCTTGGAGGGATTCAGGATGAGTGCAAGATTCTGAATAGTTTCGGAGGTCATCCGATGGCTGCGGGATTGACAATATTGAGAGATGATGTGCAATTACTTAAAGAGCATATGGAAACGCTGCTTTCTGAGAAAAAGTGGGATGAGTATCTTGGCTCTATCCTTTATCTCGACGGAAGCCTTGAGGAGAAGGACTATACAATTGAAACCGCCCGCGCTCTTTCAAGACTTGAACCATTTGGATCAGGCAATTCGATGCCGGTCTGGCTTGCAAGAGGTGCCTATGCGATTCAGTGGAAGGCCGTTGGGAAAAACAGGAATCATCTCAGCTGCGATTTTAAGATTGGTTCCAGCATTTATAGATCAATTGGATTTAATATGGTGGAAAAGCAATCACTGTTAGGCGTTCGAGTTGACCTTGCCTTTACCCTTTTAATTGATACATGGCGTAACGATGGAAGCATCCAGCTCATGCTGAAGGATATTCGCAGAACGGGAAAGCAGAATAGCTGATGATATCACTTGAACAGAGAATTGAAGAAGTATTTTACGGAGATACTCTGTCTTCAGTCATTCCCGGATACACAGTCCGAGAGCTCCAGGTTGAAATGGCAAAAGCTGTGGGAAAAGCTCTTACCACGGGTGGGATTCATCTTTTTGAAGCCGGAACAGGTATCGGGAAAAGCATTGCTTATATAATTCCCGCTCTTCTATCCGGCAGAAGGATCTTCGTATCCACAGCGACCATAACTCTTCAGGACCAACTTGCATGTAAAGACGCCCCTGCCATACTATCAGCACTCAAGCCTGATTCCATGGTGAGTGTTCTCAAGGGGAGAAACAACTATTTGTGTCTGCGAAAATGGAATTCCGGTTCGGAAATGGTCAGGACAGATCTGAGTTTTTCGCGGTGGGCTGAAGCCACGGATGATGGTGATATCTCATCTTTTTCGGAAAAAGCTTCAGCGTCAGTCTGGCGGCATTTCAGATCGGATCATATGGACTGCACAGGAGCTTCCTGTCCCTTCAGAGGTGCCTGTCACTTTTTCAGAGCGCGCAACCTCGCCCGAAAATCCGATCTGCTTATACTGAATCATCATCTTCTTGTATCCGGGCTTCTTTCAGAAGATGTGCTTCCAGGAGCGGATGTGCTTGTAATCGATGAAGGACACAGGCTTGAAGATGCAGCAAGCGAATGCCTCGGGCTTTCCCTTAGCGAAGGATCACTTCTGCCCATGTTTGACGGGATCGCTTTCAGCGAAATCGAGACTGCTGCAAAGGCAGCTATGCTTGAACTGGCCAGACAATTGTCTGCTGCTATAGCAGAGCTTACTGCTTCCGTTGAAAAAACATCAATCTGGGACCCTGTAGAACACCTGGAAAGTCTTGAGAAAGCAGGTGATCTCGCCAGAAAACTTGCTTCGGATGCCGGGCAGAATGATGACCTGCTGCCGGTTACACTGACAGCAACAACAATTGCACAGGTAACGAAAAGACTGTCAGAACTGAGTACGGAAGAATATTGTTGCTTCGTGGAGGTGAATAGAAAAAACTCTATTCTAAGAGCCGTTCCACTGGATATCGGTCCCGAGATCTGTGATACTGTGTACTCTAAATTTGATACTACGATTCTTACTTCAGCTACGTTGACAGTCGCGGAAGAGTTTGATTTTTTCAAGAACAGACTTGGAGGCTGGGACGCGCTGACAAGGAGTTTTGGAAGTCCATTCGATTACAGATCTCAGGCGGTACTTTCCATTCCGGACAACCTGCCTGAGCATGATTCTCACGAGGAACTTGCCCGAATAGTCTGGGATTGGGGGAAGAGGCTAGCAATCCTCCTTGATGGAAGAACTCTCATGCTGTTTACGAGTTACAGGAATCTGGAACTGGTTAGAGAAAGGGCTGTGTTGGAGATGCCTTCGGATATGCGGCTCTTTGTTCAGGGTGAAATGTCGCGAAACAGGATACTTGCTGATTTCCGGAAATCCAGCAGAGGAATTATTCTTGGCACCTCGTCCTTCTGGGAAGGTGTAGATCTGCCAGGTGAGATGCTTCAGGCAGTAATAATCGACAGGTTGCCGTTTGCCTCGCCAGGTCATCCTCTAACCAGAGCAAGGATGGATCTGATTGAGAAAAATGGAGAGAGTTCTTTCGGCAAATACTCTCTTCCTCTTGCGGTTGTACGTCTCAAACAGGGGGTGGGCAGACTGATCAGATCATCCAGGGACACAGGTGTTGTTATGATTATGGACAGAAGAGTTGTCTCACGGAATTACGGTAGAGTATTTCTGAGTTCTGTTCCGCCTTTTCGGATTGTATCTCATGATATGATTGAATCCTTCATTATGGAACATTGTGCCGGCAGAAGTGTATCAAACAATGAAGATGGTTCCAGTGGAGGTGATGAATGAGAATCAGTCAGCTGGAAATAGAATATTCTCAAAAGGACACTGCTGATATTGAGTTGCCGGTTGCTCTTTTGAGCATACGAGGTCGGGATGGGGCTGTCCCCGGTGGGATGGAGAAAGCCTCTCTTGATCAGATTGCAGCAGCCGGTCTTTCAGAGGAATGTACAATTTTCGATATTCCAGAATGTACAGTTTGCAGGAACCATTTGTTCTTTTCTTTCAGAGCGAGGGGAACGGATATGAGAAATTTCACATGGATTAAAGTGAAAGGGTTATGACTGTTGCCTGATGATAACATTAATACAATATTTGCCTTCTGGATAAAACGTCTAATAATGATAGTTGTGTTGTAATATTCCCGATCTGGAGGAAAGAATGATGAAATTTACATTTGTGACAGCCTGTCTTGCCCTGATTGTTTGCGGTACTGCTGTTGCATCGGAGGATGGAGAATCCACAAGGGTCGGAATAGTACCATTCGGATATTCCGGTTCAGATGCACGCTGGATCAGTGAAAAACTGTTTAATGAACTGAAAGACAATTTTGAAGACAGCGAGGAATACTTCTTCATTTCAAAGGGTGATCTGGAAGATGCTTTTGAAGACTTAGGATTTAATCCATCAGATTTTGAATACGGTGTGCCACCTTCATTCGTTGTGAATGCGGGTGTTGCTCTCGGTGCTGATATGATCCTTTATGGAAATATCTCCCCGTCAGATGACGAATTCATGGTTCTATGGAATGTCTGCGTTCCGGTATCAGGGAATACTGTGAATGCGGATCCGGTTTTTGTCCGCAAGAACACCGACCCTGTCAAGCAACTGGCTGTAGAGATGGTCAGTGTTCTTTCCGAGCTTATCGGCAGCAGAATTCAACAGGCACTCGATCAGGCTGCATTCAGCATACAGATGAAAAACTGGTCCATGGCTATCATGTTCCTCAAACAGGCGCTTTCGGTGGATCCGACATTACTTGATGCAAATTTCCAGCTCGCCGGGATTTATCTTGAGCCTGATGTTGATTCAGTTAACATGGCTATGCAGATATATGAGACAATCCTCACTGAAGACGAAAGTAATGCCGATGCTCTTGCTGGCCTGGGCAGCGTTTACCTTGCTCAGAATGATGCCGAAACAGCTAAGATGTATTTCGAGAGTGCTGTCGATATCGATCCTGAAAACGCTGATGCTTATCTCGGACTTGCCTCTGCGTATCAGGCTCTGGGCGAGCTTGATCAGGCTGTTTCCAGTTTTGAAGAGGCTCTCTCACAGAACCCGGACAATCTTTCAATTAAATTTCCTCTATGTCTTCTGTATTTCCAGCTTGGGGAATACTCAAAAGCAATTCCGTATATGGAGGAGATTCTTGCTGTTAATTCCAACATGCTTGGTTTGAGGCAGCGCATTATCCAATCGTGTATTAACACGGGGCAATATGGAAGTGCTGCAGATCACGCGTTGATTCTCCTTGAATCTGATTCTGGTAATTCGCAGATGATTCTTTACACCGCTCAGGTTGAGTCATGGGCAGGCAGAACATCCAGTGCTGTAAACAGGTTGGAATCTCTTATCTCAAGTACCGGCAGTCGAGAGGCTTATATTCTGCTTGCGTCCATTTACCGTGACAGTGGACAGAGGGGAGCCATGCAGAATGTATTCTCCCGTCTTAGTAGCGCTTATCCTAACGATCC
>DAOWJX010000049.1 GCA_030640155.1 Candidatus Aegiribacteria sp.
GAGAGGACCGTAATCCCAGGAGGATTGAAGTCCACCGTATATTTCTCCCGACTGGAATACATATCCAAGTCTCTTGGAAAGAGAAATCAGTTTTTTCATAAGTTCTGTTACGTCAATGGTCATTCTCAAGATCCTCCAGTACTGACAAAGATTTCAGTCTAAGTTTTGTTTCGAGATGTATCTCGGCAAAATCTCTCATGAGTTCGAGACACTGTCTATACCCGCCAGGCCAGAGTTGAAGCTTTCGAATTTTTTCCAGATTACCACTTCTGGATTTCCGAATGAACTCGATGAATCCTCTGGGAACAGGCTTTGCCTGCTCATCGCAATCATCACACACGATTCCACCGGAAGCGGCATCCCACATACAGGAATTAACTGGACTTTTTCCACATTTTGTACAACGGTTAATTTCCATTGCAAAACCGGAGAGCCTCAGCGCTTTCTCGATTCCGGAACATAATATAGGCCAGAACGGAGTGCCTGCCGCGAAATTATTCAGAACACTTCCGATAAGATGAAACATGGGGTGAGAAGGCTCGCTTCCTGAGATTGAAACAAGCAGCCATTCAGCGAACAGGCAGGAGTGCACAAAAGCTTCAGGATCTTCGCGAATGGATTCAAAATAGTTTATAACAGACGTATCAGTCACTGTGTCAAGCTCTCTGCCTGATTTGCGGGAAAGGGAGAACTCCACCAGAGAGAACAGTTCCATACTTCCAAAAAATGCGCTTTTTGATCTGAGAGCGCCTTTAGCGATTGCTGATATTCTTCCAAAATCAAGTGAGTAGAGAGTTAGAATGAGAGAAGATTCGCTCCACCGTACTCTACGGAGAACAAATGCATGTGTTGTTATTCGAATTATTTCACGCTCCGTTTGAGGGGGAAGAAGTACCTGCCGGTTCAATTCGGACGAGCAGGATTCGCTGAGCTCTCACCTTCTCGACAGTAAACTTGAAAGAGGAATGAAT
The DNA here is from genome assembly GCA_030640155.1 of Candidatus Aegiribacteria sp. Classification (GTDB taxonomy): domain Bacteria; phylum Fermentibacterota; class Fermentibacteria; order Fermentibacterales; family JCC-6; genus Aegiribacteria. The sequence continues at coordinate 972 of DAOWJX010000049.1, forward strand.
TACTGTTTCCCCCTGACGGGGAATTTTTCCCATAACCTGATAAACCATACCACCGAGGCTTTCATAGGTATCATCCTCAAACGCAGTGTCAAGGAGTTCATTCAGATCATCGATGGGAAGCCGGGCGTCAAGCAGATATGAATCATCCCCAAGGGGTTTAATGAGCAGGGTTTCCTCGTCATATTCGTCCAGTATTTCTCCAAAGACTTCTTCCATAATGTCTTCAATTGTTACGAGACCTGCAGTGCCGCCATACTCGTCAACGACAATAGCCATATGAATTCTGTTTGCCTGAAATTCCCGTAATAGTTCGTCGATACGCTTATACTCCGGTACGAAATAAGGTTTCCTCAGGAGGGTCTTCAAGTCGAAATTCTGTTTTCCTTCTGACAGAAGAGCAAGCAGATCTTTTACATAAAGAACTCCTGTAATATCATCTATCTTTTCGTGGTAAACCGGAATTCTGGAATGCCCGGCTTTTCTGGCTTCATCAATAATAGTATCAAGATCAGCCTTTATCTCAACGCAGAGCATGTCAATCCGGGGAATCATGACCTCTCTGATAATTTTGTCCGAGAAATCGATAATGCTGTCCATCAACTCCTGTTCCTTTTCGTACTCTCCCGGCTCACCTTTCTCCCGGCGTCTTTCAAGCCAGATTACATCCGGTGGTGTAATCAGCCAATCCTCATAATCGGGATTTTCCTGATACGGCTTTCCCAGGATAAGAAGGGCAGGAAAGCGGAAGAGAAATGCTATAAGAAGGTACGGCAATCTGAAAATGAGCAGGAATTTGTCCGGATTCGCCCTTGCGATAAGAGATGGCAGTATTTCCCCAAGCAGGAAAACAGCAATTGCGAGAGACAAAACGGAAAACCAGGCAGGTAGAGAAAATACGGAAGCTGTTTGAATTGCCATGAGAACCGCTCCCGCTCCTGCGGCAATAATGCCTGTGAATCTTATCAGCCAGAGAGTACCAAGGTGGGTAACGGCCACCAGTCTTCGCTCTGATGGATCTCTTCCCTTATTAAGGATAAGTTCGGGAAGACAGGTTCTTATTCCTGAGGAAATGAACAGAGCAATAAAACCCGCAGATAGAATAACTATTGATGCTGTCAATTCAGACCCAGCCTCTCCATGGCCCTGGAAAGCAGATCAGCAATTCTTTCATTCATGATCTTCGCCTTCTCCGGTTCCTGATGAGAGTAACCTGAAAGATGAAGATATCCGTGAAATATCCGTTCCAGAAGAGCTTCATAAGGTGGAAACATTCTGCCGTCCACATACACGATACCGTCCGGCTGTTCTTCGGCGGAAGCTGACAGATCAAAGGACAGCACGTCGGTGGATCTGTCCAGGTGTCTGTATTTTCTGTTCAGCACTTTCATATATCCCGGATCTGCGATGACAATTTCCACATTCCCTTCCAGAAGTCCATCTATCAGGGTTTCGATCCTGTCCTGCTTGAAGGGAGGATTTGTCAGAATAGTGTTAATTTTCATTACTCAGGTCTCCCGAAGGGTAGTCTTTGACTCTCTTATAGAACTTGTTTTCGAGGACGGAAGTGAACACACTCGCGATTGTCTTAAGATTTCTTCTTGTAAGGTGGCAGTCATCAAGTTGTCCCTCAAGATCCTTCTCATCAATCACACTGGTTATGATATCCGTCAGATTCTCCGGATCAGCAAGATTCCTGGTTGCGGATGCTACCTGATCAGCAAGCAGGACAAGAGCAGCCTCAATAGTTGAGGGGCGGGGTCCGGGATAACGGAACTCACTCTCCAGAACAGAATCTGGATCGATGGCCTCCGTAATAGCCTTGTTGTAGAAATACTTCGCCAGACTTGAGTCATGATGCTGCTGGATAATATTTATTACAGCCCGGGGCAGCTTGGCTTTTTCTGCCAGCGCAACCCCGATTCTGACGTGAGCGATTATCTTTCTGGCGCTTTCCCACGGATTCATGCTGTCGTGAGGATTGGGCATGTTTCTCTGATTCTCAATGAAAAACTCCGGAGAGCTTATTTTACCAATGTCATGGAAATAACCTCCGGCAGAAGCAAGAGATTCCCAGGCATCAATGGCGCTTGCAGCCCGGCTCGCAAGCTCAGATACTATTTGAGAATGGCTCCATGTACCGGGAGCCAGATCCCTCATTTCCTTAAGAAGTGGGTGATCGGTTCTGTTAGCTTCATCTATTGCCAGTACAGTATATACTCCAAATACCTTTTCAAATAGAAACAGAAGTGCGCTGGCAGCTCCAATTCCAATTACCGGAGCAAGTAATAATCCAAGAATGGATTCAGCAAGAGAATTCGTTTCAGGTGACGCGTTCAACATGTATAGAAGGAGATATATTCCGATCCCCCCGATTGTTGAAAAACCAATTGCTGTGGGAATGCTGCTTCTCCTGCGGACATCCCATGCTGTCATTGCTGCAAGAAGACCTGATACCGAGGAAATCAGCACAATCGAAAATGGGTGAGGATGCACCACTCCTAGGACCAGCGAGAACATGAATGTGAAGAAGACAGCGTGACGTCTGTGAAAGAATATGCTCGTCATGGCTGCCCCGAATGTGATGAGCGTTGCGTACGGGTATCCTGTAGTTTCATTCATCGCCAGCCAAAGAATACCTGTCGCCGCAAGAGATATAATCCAGATTACTCCCAGAAGGAGGAAGCGATTAGCTGCATTCCATGTATCTGGCATGATGTCATGAACATAGAACACTGCAATAGCCAGAATAATCGAAATAAGAAGCATCAATCCAGCCAGATGTGTAAACCCATGGTATTCGACAGATACGCTTTCAAGTTGACGGATATATTCAATAGTTCTTGCTGTCACGGGTTTCTCTGCTTCAAGCAGAATGCTGCCGGCTGTGATGGTTGTGTCGATATTACTCAGACCCGCAACAGCAGCGTCAGCGCTGGCGATTCTGGACGAATTTTCAAGCACAAGATTGGGCTTAAGAAGAGCTGTGATTTCATGAAGGTTCTCATCGGCGAGATTCCAGCGACTGAGGTTAAGAGCCAGAATATCCCTGATATCCTTCATTTCATATAGGTCGAAGAGCTGGCAGTCAGTTGTTCCGGATTTGCTCAGAAGAACTGCCAGTTCTCCATCGTAATTCTCCCTGACATCCAGCAAGTCAAATACTCCGACCTCGTACATTGAAAAGAGTTCATAGAGCATTCCATTGGTAAACGAGGAATCATTCGTTGATTCCATAAAAACAGAATAGAGTTCTTCCCTCAGCATACTCCATACGCTGTAATCGTATTCAAGATGGATAGGAACTGATGATCTTGTTGCCATCTGGATTTCCAGTAAGTCCTCTTCGTGATAGGGCAGATCGAAATCTACAGTGGCCACAAGGTCGTGTTCAAGAGTCTGACCAACTCTGAGATCAAGGTCCATGAATGCATGTTCAGGCACAAGAAGCAGATAGAAAGTAAAAAGGAATATTGCTATAATAAGACTGCCGGAAAGTATGTTTCTAACCCGCATGATTTCCTGACGCTCGCTCGAAAGCGGATATGATCTTCTGAACAAGTGGATGTCTTACTACATCCTCGCGATTAAGGAACGTGAATTCAATACCTTCTATTCCAGAGAGAATATCCCTGATCAGGACGAGTCCGGATGATGATGCCGGTTTGAGGTCGATCTGGGTTATATCTCCTGTTATTACAGCTCTCGAACTGTACCCCAGCCTGGTTATAAACATCTTGAGTTGAGTAATAGTTGTATTCTGAGCTTCATCGAGTATTACGAAAGCGTTATTGAGAGTTCTTCCTCTCATGTATGCCAATGGAGCAACCTCGATAATCCTGTTATCTAATGATCGCTGCACCTTTGCAGGGGAGAGAGTGTCATAGAGGGCGTCGTATACGGGTTTCAGATAAGGGTCTATTTTCTGCTGCAGATCTCCCGGTAGAAAACCAAGTTTTTCGCCGGCTTCTACGGCAGGCCTTGAAATTATGATTCTATCAACCAATCCATCTGTAAGAGCAGCAACTGCGCTGGCCACTGCAAGAAAAGTCTTTCCTGTACCGGCTGGACCAATGCAGAATACAACTTCCGAATTCTTCATAGCTCTGAGGTATTTCTCCTGACCGGCAGTTTTAGCGATGATATGACCCGCGGGTCCGGGAACGGATATTTCAAGAGAATGATCATGTTTATCCGGAAAGCTCAGAGCGGCATCGAGACTGTGATCGCTGAGATAATTTGATACTTCAAGTTCATGTATAAGCCTGTAAATGACGGCTCTTGCCTTCTCTACAGAATGTCTGGTTCCCTTAATACTGATATTTCCATCGCGGTAAACAGCTTCAACACCAAGTGTTTTACATATACGCCTCAGGTTGACATCTCCTGTGCCAAGAATATTTCCAGCTTTATCAGCGGATAACGGAACCAGCAGAGCAATGGATTTGTCAGACATTAGTTAAATTTCCAATGAAAAAAAGGAAGACTCTCCACAAAGAGTGGAGAGCCTTCCGTATACGGCGAGGATTCTAGCGTGATCCTCCAAAAGCCGCAGAGCGATTTACATCAAGAACCTGTCCTGGATAGATCAGGTTAGGATCGCTGATTATATCGCGGTTGGCCTCGTACAGCTGCGGCCACATACCTCTGTCACCGTAGACTACATCGTATCCTGCAATCTTACCGAGGAAGTCGCCCTCAATAACGGTGTAGGAGTTAAGCAATGGCACGGGTACCCATAGAGTATGACCCGCATAAATGAGGTTCGGATCACTTATGGTGTCACGGTTGCGTTCGTAAATAACAGGCCACTGTGAACCATCACCATAGTGGTAGTGATAAGAAGCAATTTTCCAGAGAGATTCCCCGTCAAGAATGAGATGAGTGACACCTGCGTTGCGCAGGCGGTTGATCTCTGCCCTGAGAGAGTTGATCTCCGCAGTGAGTTCAGCAAGCTGTGCGTGAATCTCTGCATGCTCTTCCCTTAAAGGAAGAACCTGAGGTTCAAGCTCGGCAATGCGTTCATCGGCAACAGCTTTTTTCCATTCCCAGAAAGCGATCTGGAGATGAATGTTGTCGTCTCCCATTGCTTCGATTTCCGCCTGTGAATACTGTGAAAGCTCCTCGGCTGTCCAGGTTTTAGCTAAACCTGTGGATGCAAGGCCAAGGCAAATCATCAGAGCTAATACTAGTGTACGCTTCATTGTTTTCCCCTTTCCCTGCTATCGGCTTCCGCCGCCGAGTGAATAGTATTCCTGTGTAAGTTCAGCAAGTTCCACTTCAAGTGCAACAATCTCTTCAAGTTCTTCAACGATATGACCGGGTAGAGTTGCAAGTTCTTCCTCAAGGCCATCTGCTTTGGCTTCTGCAGCCAGAGCCGCTGCTCGGGCATCGTCTCTTGCTCTTAGTTCTGCGGCGCTTGGCCCGCATGCTGCTAACAGCAGAGTCACGGTCAGGAGTCCAAGAAAGAACAACTTTGTTCTCGTCTTGAGCATACCTGGCACCTCCTCTCGATTCGTTTGGTTTGACTTACTGGCGCAAATATACAAAGAACGTTTTTCCATATACTCGCACGGTTATCCACAACTATGGAATCTTAACGAATATGCTTCATATGTCAAGCAGAATATTCTCTATCACAAAACAAATATAAGTAAATTAGCAAACATATAACCATACCCACGATATCAGCTAAGAAATCACCTGCAGAGCAATCTCTTCCGGGAACATAACTCTGATGTATCTCATCGAAAAGAGCCCATAAGCTCCCTGCAGAGAATAATATGGGCAGGGGATGAAAACCTCTGCATAGATCTCTGTTAAGAAGAAGCGAAGCGAACAGAAGAAAAAACTCAGTTGCATGAAGGACTTTATCCTGCATCGGGAAAAGAGGAGGTATTATTTCAACAGAAGGCTGATGACTCAGATAGAAAATAGCAGCCAGCATAAACAGAAGAGAACCTCTTCTTGCCAGCAAGCGAACTGTCTGCATGGTAAACTCAGTCATGCCGTGACGTATCCGTAAGACCCAACTTATGAATCATACAGTTGCCGCATCCTGCTTTAGAGACCTCCGCAGCGGTATTTGCCGCTTCACCAGTCAACTGCTGAACCTTCCTGTTCACATGTGTGAAGCATCCACCAATTGATGCTGTAATTGATATCTGAGTATCCGATGTGCGAGACACATACTGCCATGAAAGAGCATCCGCCACTCTCTGGCTCAGGGCTTCCATTTCCGCTTTCCCTGCCTTTGGAATGCATGCCGCAAAACTGTCCGGACCGGTTCTTGAAATCAATATTTCATCAGAAAAGCAGTTACTGAAGCGAGCGGCAGCTTCCTTCAGAACTTTGTCTCCTTCGCTGTAACCATAGTTCCTGTTGATTAAGTCGAATCCATCAATATCTGCAATAAGAACTCCAATTGACCATCCGTATGTCTGCACTCTTTTTGCCATCTCATGCAGATGTCTGTCAAAGAGTGTAATCCCTGGAAGCCCAGTCAGAGTATCCCGGCCGGAGATGTTTTTGAATCTGTTTCTGAAATCTGCCAGTTCATCAGTCAGAGCAAATAATCCTGCAGCCGCAAGAATAATACTCTCATGATACTGATCGAAAGCCTTATCATCTTCGTGCTCAACAATGATAACGGCAAGCACTTCATTATTACGCATAACGGGAACGCCCATACAGCTGCCCACGCGGAGGTTAAGATCCTCTTCATTTGAGAAGGAACTGACGTTTCCTTCTCCGTGCTTCATTCCGGAGCGCTTGCAGGGTACACGGTTCTTGACTATCCATCCTGCCAATCCCTCACTGCTGCTCGAAACTCTCTTCCGCCGCCATCTGGCTAGAGGACCTCTTGAAACCCAGACTCTAATCTCTTTGTTTTCAAGATTCACGTCAGCGATCGATACTGTTGAACCGGGGATGATCTCTGAGAGCAGGCTTGCGATTCCCTGAACTGAGGCATCCAGAGAATCTTCTCCAGCAGCGGAAACCAGTTTTGTCATCCAGCTGCCGTTCTCGGTAGATAGAGAATTGATTCCTGTATTCATCACATTCATATGCAACGCTTCAGCCGCGTTTTCAAGATTCCGGACAGTCTCTGAGGATGGTTTATCACCATAAAAATCCTGAAGCAGAAAGCCTGCTGGATTATCTACGTTGCCCAGACGGCATATAACTATCCAGAAAGCTTTTTCATCTTTCATTGTGGTAAGGCGGTACGGTGCAAGCTCTGAACGTTCAGTATAAGAACCTGCTTTGATTGAGACAGGTTCTTTACTGTTCTTGAGGATATTTAGAAGGCTGTGATTTGCGGGTAACATATATCTGTCAATGACTGAATTATCTCTTGCCACAAAATTTTCCAACCTGTAAAATCCATCATTATACTGAATGAACAGACATGTAGAATCCGCATTGGAATTCCTTTGAATGATAGCCAGCAATGGATAGGATAGGATTGTTCCGGTTTTCGAGGATATAGCATCGGTCTCTTCCCCCTTGTTCCTGCCGAATGGAGCGACTTCATTCAGGAACAGTTCCCTTTCCGCCAACCAGTCAGCAACCAGGCCGAAAAGGAATGGGACAAGAAGAGCCTTCAGGGCCGGTAGGAGTAATGGAATTAGTTTTGTGAGCAGCGCTCCCTCACCTGACCAGATAGAAGCATTCAGCATAGCGAAAGCTTCTACAAATCCGATAAGCAGACCGAGTTCGGTTGCTTCCGCTCCGGTTGAAGGGAGGGATACCCACATTAGAAACAGAAGATATCCGGAGTAGAAGAGACTGCTGCTTCCTCCTGTAAGCTGTACGCTTATCATTATTCCAGCGCAGACCCAGTAGATGATCAATCTGTCAGAAAATTTTCGCGATTTCTTCTGCGTAGTTACGGCAAGAGCAGCGGATAGCAGAAAAATGCCTGCAGCAATAAGAACGAAGGTCAGATCTCCCTCGCTTGAGCTGCTGTGAAGCAGTCTGCCGGATGCTATAATAAGTACTACTGCCACCAGTACGCTGAAACCTGCGATTCTCAAGATTCTCAAAACAGCTGATTCTCCAGTCTGTTGATTCAGAGAAAGGGAAATAATCAAGAAGTTGTCCGTCAATTCAATTATGTATAATATTACAATGGTCGTCCCCCCGAATCTAGAGAGGGGTTGACGATTCAACTGACATTTCAGATTGTTTGTGTGCTTATCTGATGTACTCGCTGAGTAATCCAGTTAAATTTCTCGACGGGAAATCTTTTTAGACTTTTAGAATTTAGAAGCTTTCAGGCGTATTAAGTGTCGGCGGATAATGCGGCACTGTCACTTGATTTATTCATTTGTTAAACCCGAATTGAAGAGGATTTATGAACCAAAAACCTCAACGTGAGTACTCGCTTGCCGAAATGGAAAAGAAAACCCTCGTTGAGCTTCAGTCAGTAGCCAGGGAGAAGAAACTCGAAAAAGTATCAGGAATCAGAAAACGAGATCTTATAAAAAAACTCCTTGAAAATAAGACTGAGCGCAATGGACTGGAGTACTCAACGGGAGTTCTGGAAGTACTATCTGAGGGATACGGATTTCTCAGGTCAAATGAAGGCTGCTATCTTCCGAGTTCAACGGATATTTACGTATCGCCATCTCAGATTAAACGATTTGCATTGGGCACAGGTGATACTATTTCAGGTCAGGTAAGGAAACCCAAGGACGGCGAGAAATACTTCGCTCTTCTGAGGATTGAGAGTGTAAACGGTAGAAGCCTTGAAGAATTGAAAAACAGGCCTTCGTTCGACTCACTGACTCCCTATTATCCCGAATCAAGGTTTGTTCTTGAAACCAATGCTGAGAATATAGCAGGACGGATTCTTGATTTGCTGGCTCCTATCGGGAAAGGGCAGAGAGCTCTTGTAGTTTCCCCTCCGAGAGCTGGAAAGACAATGCTTCTTCAGAGCATTGCAAACAGCATTTCCGCTAATTCTCCTGACGCAAAACTGATGATACTTCTGATTGATGAGCGTCCGGAAGAAGTGACTGACATGAGAAGGCACGTTCAGGGAGAAGTAATAGCCTCTACATTCGACGAGTCCCCCAAAAGACACATTCAGGTTACAGATATGGTGCTTGCCAAGGCCAAGAGACTCGTTGAAAGTGGTTACGATGTTGTCATACTCCTTGATTCGATAACAAGGCTGGCCAGAGCCAATAACCAGGTAATTCCACATTCAGGTAAAATCCTCTCCGGTGGAGTTGACTCTAACGCTCTTCAAAGACCTAAGAGGTTCTTTGGAGCTGCAAGGAACATTGTTGATGGCGGGAGCCTTACGATTATTGCTACAGCTCTTATTGATACCGGCAGCAGAATGGATGAGGTTATTTTCGAGGAGTTCAAAGGAACCGGGAACTCTGAAATAGTACTTGACAGGCGCCTTGCTGACAGACGGATATATCCCGCAATAGACATAACCAAGACAGGCACCAGGAAAGAAGAGCTTCTGATTGAACCGGATGCTTTGTCCAGGGTCTGGATCATGCGGAAAATTCTGGTTGATATGAATCCGGTTGAAGCCATGGAAATATTGAAGAAGCAGATTTCCAAGTATAAATCCAACAAACTGTTCCTTGACGCAATGGCTTCGATGTCTGAATAATACCGTGCACTTTGCTTATTAACATGGAGGAAATAAATTGAGGAAAGATATTCATCCTGAATACAGGGAAGTAATATTTACCTGTACATGTGGGAACAAGATAAAAACACGTTCCACAGGAAAAGACAAGAAATTTGATGTTTGCTCTAATTGCCACCCGTTCTATACTGGAAAACAGAAGCTTGTTGATTCGGCTGGAAGAGTTGACAAGTATCTGAAGAGGTATGGCAAGAAGACAGCAGACAGCGGCAACTAGCTTAACGACCGGTATAAGAGGGGGGGAGCTTTCCAGCTCCCCCCTTCGCTAATTTAATTGTATGGAGAAATGTAATGAACGAGTACGCTGAAAACACTGATTCTACCGCCAACGAATCAAAAACAGGTGGGCAGGCTGTAATTGAGGGAGTGATGATGCGTTCTCCTTTTTCAACTGCGGTCGCTGTAAGGAAAACGGACGGGCTGATTCTCGCACGAAGGCTTGACATGAAGCAACTGAAGGACAGAAGCCCGATCTGGACGAAACCGGTTTTCAGAGGTGCAGCGATACTGATCGATACGCTCCGTTTAGGGATGAAAGCTCTGAACTGGTCTGCAGAAATAGCTGAAGAAAAGCCGGATAAGAAGACCGGTAGCGAAAAAGGAAAAACCGGTCGAGCAGGACCATTTCTTACAACAGCACTGGCTTTCCTGCTTGCGATGGTTCTGTTTGCCTGGCTTCCACTCCAGAGCAGCAAATGGATTCTTGAAAGCGGTGACACTATTCCTGCTACACAGCAGTTTGGAATTCACATGCTGGCCGGATTGTTCCGACTTGCCGCTTTTCTCATATACCTCGGAGCAATATCACTGATGCCGGAAATAAGAAGATTGTTCGTCTACCATGGATCGGAACACCAGACAATTCATGCATGGGAAAAAGGACTTGAACCGCTGGTGGAGAAAGCAGTGGAACAGAGCCCTTTACACCAGAGATGCGGAACCAGTTTTCTTCTTCTTGTGATGCTCGGGACAATTCTTTTCTATGGAATTTTCGATTCTCTTGTTGTTTTAGTTACCGGGACAAATCCTAACGCCCTGATTAGAATAATCTATCACCTGCCCATGATTCCATTCGTAATGGGGCTCAGTTACGAACTCCTCAAGCTGGCTGACAGTCACCTGGAAACATCAGCCCTGGCCAGAGCTGTTACAGTCCCAGGGCTTCTTCTGCAGAGGCTAACCACACGAAAGGCTGGGAAGGAAGAAATCGAAGTGGCAGTAGCGTCATTGATGGTTTCTCTTGGCCGGAATCCAGGACCGCTCGTGACCATGTGGGAGCAGACGATCGACGATAATCCGGAGGAGAATGAATGAAAGCGTCCGACAGAGAGTCATTATCCCTGAGGGTTCAGGAGATCGATGACAGTCTATGTTCTCCAGACACTCTCAGAAATTCATCATTGATACGATCTCTTACGGAAGAAAGGGCTGGTCTTGCTAAAATACTTAATACAGTTATTGAGATCGAAAAAACTGAATCGTCAATCAGGGAAATGAATGAAATTCTTGACGATGATGACGTTGAAATTGTTGAAATTGCCCGCCAGGAGCTGCCTGAGCTTGAAGCAAGACTACTGCAGCTTAATGAGAAGCTGAAACAGCTCCTTATTCCTCCCGACCCCAATGATCGAAGAGATGTCATGATAGAAATCCGCTCCGGGACAGGAGGCGAAGAAGCAGCGCTTTTCGCGGCTGACATTTTCAGAATGTATTCTTACTACGCTCAGAAGAAGGGATGGTCTATTGAAATATTCAGCAGCAGTGGATCAGAAAGAGGAGGGTTTAAAGAGGTAATCTTTGCTGTCCGGGGCAGCGGTGTTTACAGCCGCATGAAATTTGAGGCGGGAGTTCACAGAGTTCAGCGCGTTCCGGAGACAGAGACATCAGGTCGAATACACACATCTGCCTGTACCGTAGCAGTTCTTCCCGAAGCTGAGGAAGTGGAAATCGAGATCAACCCTGAAGATCTGCGAATAGACGTTTACCGATCTTCAGGTCCGGGTGGTCAGAGTGTCAACACAACCGATTCAGCGGTCAGAATCACGCATGAACCAACCGGCCTTGTTGTATCATGCCAGGATGAAAAGAGCCAGCATAAAAACAGGGCGAAAGCCCTGAAAGTTCTGAGATCAAGACTTTTCGCATTAAAACAGGAAGAAGAAAGAGCCAAACGCGATGAAGTCCGTAAAGGTATGGTCGGATCGGGTGACCGGAGCGCCAAGATAAGAACTTATAACTTTCCCCAGGGACGACTCACCGATCATCGCATTCATCTTTCACTCCATTCATTGAAGGCAATTCTCGCAGGTGAACTGGACCAGGTAATTGGTCCTCTGATTGAAGCTGAGCAGGAAAGACTGCTCTCAGAAGTTTCCACCGGTTTCTGAACGAGATGCGGGTTCAGGATGCTTCCCGGTGGGCCATGAATGAGCTCGCGAATCTTGAGTCTCCTCGCCTTGAGGTTGATATTCTCCTTTGCCATCTGATGAAATTGGAAAGACATTTGCTCTATCTCGATTATTCCACTGAGATGAACCCCGAAGATTTAGAAGCCTTCTACTCTATGATTAGCAGGAGGAAGAATCGAGAACCACTTCAACATATTACCGGGACTGCGGAATTTCTCGGCAGAGAATTCATTGCGGGACCTGATGCTCTTGTACCGCGACCCGAGACAGAAACACTTGTAGAGCTTTTCTTCAGCAAACTAACTGCGAAACCGTGTCTTCTTCTTGATGC
>DAOWJX010000313.1 GCA_030640155.1 Candidatus Aegiribacteria sp.
CCATCGTTACCTGAGATATAGTTACTGTAGAGTAGGACGCTCGGACTGTTTATCCCGATTCCTCCAGCACCACTGTCAAATCCACCTATGTTGTTAATGATTGTGTTATTGATGATTTCAGCATTTGAATGAGTAATGCTCATTCCACCAGTAATGTTACTCTCGTTCCCTTCCACAGTGCAGTCAATTATTCTTAATGGTTGCCCACTGACACTGCTGCCACCAGCCCAGATTCCTCCACCGGTTTCTTGAGCATAATTATCAGTAATTGTGTTCTCAGTCAGGCAGGAGGAGGAGTTCAGGATGAACACTCCTCCACCACAACCAACCACCCAACAGTTAACAATCACATTATTCCTGATTGTTGGAGAGGAGTCGGTTATGTAGATACCCCCGCCATATTCAACAGGATCCCTGCCGTCATGCGATGTACCGTCGAAATCCATATTAGTTATACTGAATCCCTCGAGTACGGCGGTGCTGTCCTCTCCACCGGTGATGGACACGCAGTGGAATGAGGAGAATGGTGACTCGATGAAGGTGTTGTTGGCACCGCCGCTGCTTCTGACAACGATGTTCTTCCCCTGGAAGCTGAAACCACCATTGTACTGACCTGGTGATACTAACACTGTATCACCGTCCTGCGCTGCTGATATAGCTGAATGGATATTGGGGTATTCGGAAGGAACACGAAGGGTGTCTGCAGTAAGTAAGGCGCAAAAGACTATCAGAAGAAATACTGAATACTTCATGATCAGTATACACTCCGTTCATATACTGAATGTAACTGTTTACATTTCGAATAACAACGTTGTATTCTTGTTATAAATATAGGTGTTGAGCCGATATGCGGGTAATTGAAAAAGGGACACCCGATGAAGTGGATGTCCCTGTTCTGGTGCCGAAGGGGGGACTTGAACCCCCGCGAGAAAAAAATTCTCACCAGGTCCTGAACCTGGCGCGTCTGCCAATTCCGCCACTTCGGCTTCGATGTTCGGCGATACTAGGAAGTTTCCTGCGGAAAGTCAATGTTCACTAACACGGTTGAATCCTGTATTATATTTCACTGTCGAAAGGAGAATCAGATGAGTGAAAAGAGTAAAGTCATGGCAAGAAACAGAAAAGCCAGACATGAGTATTCAATTCTCAGTACTCTGGAAGTTGGTCTGGTTCTTGTTGGATCAGAGATTAAATCCATACGTGCTGGTAAGGTCAGTCTAAGCGGATCTTATGCCTCTTTCGATGATAACTTCGAACTCTGGGTTCATCACATGCATATAGCTGAGTATCCCGAAGCAAGAGATAATCATGATCCGTACCGCAGACGCAAATTACTGGCTCACGCTTCTCAATTGAGGAAGATCAGAAGAATGGTTCAGGAAAAGGGTCATACACTGATTCCGCTCGATGTGCATCTTTCAGATGGAAAAGCCAAACTCGAGCTAGGTTTCTGTCGAGGGAAAAAACAGTACGACAAACGTGCGGAGATGGCGAAACGGGATGCGGATCTCAATCTCAGGAGAGTAATCAAGCGGGAGTCGAGAGGGCATGAATAGCATTCAGCTTCTATTTGCTGCGGCAATCCTTACCGGAGCAGTTGAAACAAGAATAATACCAAGGTTTGACGGTTTACTGATGGAGCTTACTTCCAGTGAGCCAATTGCCTGCAGTATCGACGTTACCGGTTATTCAGTGAATGTAAGACCGGGGGACGAAGTGTTACTTCCTGATGCCTATCTTCCATTCTGGGTGCTTGGCTGGGAACTGGATACGGACTCATGCGGTTTTTCCATTGAACTTACTGATGCTGTGGATTCACTTGAGTACTCACTTGCGGAGGACAGTCTTACACTGCTGCTTTTCTTTCGGGCAGCCGAACCGCTTCTGTTTCCTGAACTGACCTGGAATGGCCCTCCCGATGAACCGGATTATGGGATGTTCGACCCGCAATACTCTGATTCCAGTACTATCGCCGCACTTGAACTCGGACAGCAATCACCGTGGCTTTCCGATTTTGACTGTGTTGTAATCGATCCCGGACATGGTGGAAGAGATCCTGGAGCAGTTGGTCCGGACGGGACTTATGAAAAAGACAGAACTCTTGAGATCGCTCTGCTTGTTCGTGACATCCTGAATATCTGCAGACCGGAGCTGGACGTTATTATAACCAGAAACACGGATTGCTATATGTCACTTGGCGCGAGAACCCGGCTGGCAAATGCAAGAAGAGCAGATCTATTCATCTCGATTCATTGCAACGCAAGCACAAGGTCAGCGGCAAACGGTTTCGAGACATTCTTTTTATCCCGTGCCAGGACTGATGACAGTAGAGCAGTTGAAATGCTTGAGAACAGTGTGGTGGAATATGATGATACCAATGATCATGTTTTCGATGATCCTCTTTCTTTTCTTCTCGCGGATATTGCCCAGAACATATATCTTGAAAGAAGCAGCTCCCTGGCAGTGGCAATTCAGGAGAGTCTGCAGGATAGGTTTCCTGAGAACATTAACCGCGGTGTGAAACAGGCTGGTTTCTATGTCCTTCGGGGTGCTCTAATGCCTTCCGTACTGGTGGAAGTCGCGTTTATTTCCAATCCGGAAGAGGAGCGGACACTGAAAACACTGGACTTCCGTCTTGCCGCGGCAGAAGCTATTGTAGATGCTGTCCTGAATTTTGCAGAAGAACAGTGATGAAGGGATGCATATGTTCAGATTGAATAGTTCAGACAGTAGATTCATTCTGATTCGCCTTGGTATTCTTGCTGGCGTAATTATACTGATCTCCGTTATACTGGCTTTCGGAATGAAGATGATAAACAAATCCATCGAAACACAGCAGGTTGATATCGATGAAGTTCAAGATGAAGAATATTCAATCACTCCCGACAGTCTCTGGGACGAGGGGGATAGATTCACATTACCCGAGATAGAAGAGTTTCCTGAAGGACCTGAAGCATCCTGGCCACTGACACCGTGTTCTATTTTTGTAACGGAATCGTCGGAGGTTGTGATTGATTCCCTGCCGACTGCTCCCAATCCAGCTTACAAACCACTTGAAGCTCAGTTCCTGATAAGAAGGTGGGCTGAGGAATCCGGAATGGCAGGCGAGATTATCGATAAAGTTTATATATTTACGAAACTTGATACGATCTACGTTGATCTGCCTTCTGAAGCTGATCTCGAAGGTCTGAAACTTACAATTGAAAGTAGATTCATCTGTTTTACCCGTCTTTTTCCACTTATGGCGGGTAACGTTCTTTCATCCTATCCGGAGGGTATACCTCTGAGGGGAGTCAAAGGAGTGTTCAGACAGTGAATTCCGGGAAAATTGGAGTTTTCGACTCGGGAGTTGGCGGACTTACAGTAGTAAGGGCGATAAACGACCTTCTTCCTGACGAATCAGTAGTTTATTTTGGAGATACGGCTCGAGTACCTTACGGATCGAAATCTCCTGAAACCGTAATCCGCTTCTCATTAGAAGCTGCGGAGTTTCTTCTTGGGAAGGATGTCAAACTCCTGGTTGCTGCCTGCAATACGGCTTCTTCAGTCAGTATCCCTGCATTAAGTGAATTCGCCGATGTCCCTGTTATAGGTGTCATTGAACCCGGAGCCAGAGCGGCATCGTCATC
>DAOWJX010000138.1 GCA_030640155.1 Candidatus Aegiribacteria sp.
GACAACTGCTTCATTCTTGTCGGTACATGGGGCGTACTCAGTTACACCTGGTACAATGACGGTTCCGGTGTATGGGTAAGATCTGATATCATGTTCGGTACAGGAACCGATATGTTCTTTGATTTACATGGTTATGGGGCACTCGAACCCGGTACATGGGCTGACATCAAAACACTCTTCTAGTCCGGTTGATTCGATTTGCTGATCTTTGGGGAAGGGCTTCTGCCCTTCCCTTAAGCCCTTTTCGTTCCTATTAAGATCAATTCCAATTCCACTTTCAAGCAACAATTTCATCTCCGAACCGGGATATTAGATGACGTTGATCACAGGACAGGGCTGTCCTCGAGACGGGACAGTAAAGCTGTGGAATGGCAATGAACTTGACAAAGCTATTATTAGTTGGTAAAATGCTTGCGGGTTTATAAATCACAGTACGATCGGAGTTTTTTAAATGGGACACATTCGGAACATCTGGCTGGAATACGGTTTCTTAATGAATCCCTACCACACAGACCACCTGGACGCAACCAGGGAGGACGCAGCTCTCTATATACACAGGGAAACTGAAGAAACCCGGCTTGGGAACTTCCTGGCCAGCGAAGATCATGGGGCAATATTCGTTGAAGGTCATGTAGGTGTGGGCAAAACGACTTTCGTTAACCAAACCCAGTACCTTCTCATGCAGGATGATAGCCTTCCGCGAATTCTTCCGAGCTGCTCTGTTGTTGAAGTTCAGAATACCTCTACATCTGAAGAGCTCGTTTTCTCAATTATCGCATCAGTTCTCAGGGCACTGCGTCTGCACTCACCAGGAGTGGAAGATAGTAATATTTTCAGAGAGATTAAATCATACACCTGGCAGGCACAAATTACCAGTTGGACCGCAAGCGCCAGTATCATGGGAACAGGAGGAGGCAACGGTAAAATCACAACACAAACTCAACCCGTTGCTATTTCCCTGCAAACACTGCAAAACCTTCTGGACAAGGCAGCAATTCTGGCATCTGAGCGAGGTTTTGAAAGAATTGTGCTCCTCATCAACAACCTGGACAATGTGAATGAGAATCACTTTTTCAGCCTGCTGCATGACCTTCGCGATACCATTCTCGGAAGGTCCAGGTGGCTCTTTGTAATGGCAGGTCCAATAGGGATGCACCGTTCTCTTATGAGCAGTACAATTCACCGTCGAATCAGCGAGAGGATCGCCGGTGAGGTGGTAAAATTGGATCCCCTGAATCTGGATGGGGTTTTTGAAGTGATCAAGAAACGGGTAGAACATTTTCGTAAACAGGAAAGCATCAAGGCACCGGTTCCCGAAAGAACAATCGAGATTCTGTACAATGCAAGCCGAGGAGAGATCAGATATGTGCTTAACCGGGCAAACGGTATTGCCCGTATGGTTGCACAGGAATTCACCGGTACGGGACCAATACAGGAAAACCTCGCGCTGGCTGCACTACAAAAACTTATCAGCGATGAGGTAAGAGCGAATGATCTGACTGAACGCCAGTGGGAGATTTTGGAAGCAATCGTTCATGCAGGGAATGTTCGACCGAAGAATCACGACAGTTTCAGCCTTAACAGCGCCCAGGCTTTCATCAACTATCTGAATCGGTTCCACCGGCTGGGCCTGATCGAACAGGAACGGTTCGGGCGCGAGACAGTCTACACACCACGGGGGGACATCGCTCTCTTCTTCAAAGGAATCAGCCTGTAGGCAGGACACTGCTTTCCTTTTCATCATGTCTTTACTATTCACTTATCTTCTTTTGTTGATAAGGTATCGTTGACAGGACAGGGCTATTCCCGGTATTGTTATTTAAGGTAGATAGTTAAGGTTTGAAAGGAGAGATAACCATGAAACTGTTTATATTTGCGCTTGTTATTGTGGCAGCTTCTGCCTTTGCGGTCGATGCCGATCTTGGCAATCAGCACTCCGAAGGCAACGGCATGGTCAGCATTGACGGTCTTATGTACTCACAGACCTACAGCTATGCCGAGCTTATCAACGGATACAGCAATTACGGTGCCGGTGACCGCTGGGTCTGTGATGATTTCGAGCTTGCCGGACCTGAAACCTACGTGGATTCAATCATCGTTTGGATGATCTGGACAGGCGGCATGGGCTCAACCATGAACATCGTTTTCTCGGAAGACAATGGCGACTCAGATCCCAACACCTCAACCGATATCTGGGCCGATGCAGTTCCCTGCACAAACAACTTCACAGGTGATACAAACTGGGGATATGACATCTACGAGACCACCTGTGACATTGTTGATAATCATCCAAACCTTACAATCGGCACGCATTACTGGCTTGAAACCCAGGCTGATGTTGTGGACAACTGCTTCATTCTTGTCGGTACATGGGGCGTACTCAGTTACACCTGGTACAATGACGGTTCCGGTGTATGGGTAAGATCTGATATCATGTTCGGTGAAGGAACCGATATGTTCTTTGATTTCTACGGTTTTGTATCACTGGAATCCGGCACATGGGCTGACATCAAGACGCTATTTTAGTCCAGCTGATTCGATTTGCTGATCTTTGGGGAAGGGCTTCTGCCCTTCCCCTTTCAAGTCCGGATCAGCTTTCTCTTCTTTTCCTGAAAACCTTGCGGCTGCCAAACAGCACATAGATACAGGGTTCAACGATCAGGGTCAGTGCGGTAGCAACAACCAGTCCACCGATTATGGTTATCGCCATTGGAGCCCAGCTCTCAGCTCCTTCGCCGATACCCAGCGCAAGAGGGAACATGGCAAGTATTGTAGTCGCCGCCGTCATGATGATGGGTCTCATTCTGATGGTTGATGCCTCGACGATGGCCACCTTTACTTCCTTGCCCGCTCTGCGCAGCTGATTGGCATAATCGATCATCACTATGCCGTTATTAACAACAATGCCTACGAGCATGAGCATACCTACCAGCGCCATCACCGAAAGTGTTGTACCCGTTACCAGAAGTCCCAGCACTACCCCGATGAAACCCAGCGGAATAGTGAAGAAGATAATAAACGGTTCAAGGAAGGATTCGAACTGCCCCGCCATAACCATGTAGACAAGCGCGGCGGCAACAAGTATTGCGATACCGAGATACATGAAGGTTTCCTGCTGATCCTCCATTTCCCCGCCCGTTTCATATCTGAATTCTGAAAGCTCCAGGTTATCCATCATGGTTGATACATCGTTTCCTACCGCTCCGAGCGATCTCCCTGAAACACCGCAGGATATCGTGACCATCCTGGCCTGATTCTTCCTGGTAATAGTATTTGACACTATCCGCTGCTCCAGCGTTCCGAAGGACGTGAACGGTCTTCCCATAACGGTAGCGTACTCGATATCCTCTCTGGAATCACGGAACTGCTCGGGGTATTGAACGAAGATATTATACTCCCGGTCTCCTTCTCTGAAGATCGACGCATTCGATCCCATGAATCCGTAACTGATATCCGTCGCTATACCGTATGAAGAGAAGCCAAGCATCGACAGTCTTCCAGGATCAGGCACGAAAGTGTATTCCGGAATCAGATCCTCCATTGTGGTCGTCGGATCAACCACACCTTCGATGGATCCGAGTGCTTCCTTGATCTCCTCGGCCTTCGCGTAGAGACTGTTCAGATCATCTCCGTACAGATCGATCTCAATGGCTGATCCGGACAGCAGGCTCATTCCCGCTTCCGTCGAGTACTCAACGCCCGGCATCTGATCAAGAACTTCCCTGATCCTGTCCAGATACTCGAACATGGAAGTGCTCCTGGTGCTTGCAGGTGTCAATCTTACAAGGAGTGAAGCCGTATGGGAACCACTGCTGCCGAACATCGCCATAATGCCTTCAGCCTGACCGGCTGAAGCGTAGATCGCGACAGCATCATCAGGATCAATTATTAAAGCGATTGAATCCTCAAGCGCCCTGATCATCTCATCGGTAGTCTCAAGGCTTGTGCCGACAGGTTCTTCAAGATCGATACTCAACATGCCATCATCGGAATCAGGAAAGAAATCCGAAGGAAGCTGGCCTATGATAACGATGGAAAGCAGGAACATTCCCCCTGTGGTGAATAGAACCGTTTTGCGGTGATTTACTGCCCAGGTAACCCATTTTCTGTATTTGATCTCAAACCTGTTGATCAGAATGCCGATCCTGCCCGCCAGACTCTTCGGCTTATGAATCTGCACGAGATTCTTCGTCCACGAAGTAATGAGCGGAACAAGGCTAAGCGCGACGAACAGTGATATCGTCAGGCTGAACGTAATGGTCAGCACCATTTCTTTGAAGAGCATTCCCGCAATGCCCGGAACGAACAGAATCGGTATGAACACGGCGAGTGTTGTAAGAGTCGAAGCGGTTATCGCGGTGGATACTTCCATGGCACCCTTGACTGCGGCATTCCATGGGGATTCCCCTCTTTCTCTGTGCCTGAAGATATTCTCGAGTACGACAATCGCGTTATCCACCAGCATTCCGATTGCCAGCGCAAGCCCTGCAAGAGAGATCATGTTCAACTGGATATTTGTGAAATGCATCATCGCAAAAGTGACGAAAACCGATAAAGGTATGGATATCCCGGCAATAGAAGCACTCTTCCAGGATCGGAGGAAAAAGAGCAGAACGAGGAAAGCCAGGACACATGCCTCCAGAGCAGTGGTTCCGAGATTGTTTATCGACTGCTCGATGAATTCTGACTGATCCCATAGCACGACGGGAGTAAGAAGCTCGCCGTAATTTTCGCTTATCTCCTCAAGTTCATTCCTGAGTGTTCTGCACACATTCACAGTATTCGCATCGGACCGCTTGTTTATATAGCAGGACACTGAAGGGCTGCCATTGAACCGTACATGCTGTCTCACTTCAGCCTCGCCGTCGATCACTTCAGCTACATCCCTCAGGAGCACAGGTGAACCCATGTTCCAGCCAATGACGAGCTGCTCGATCTCCTCCATATCGTGAAAAGCAGACTCGACCCTGATATTCATGTTCATCCCGCCGGCATCTACATAACCCGCGGGGGTGTTGTTCCTGATCATACGCAGCGCTCCGACGACCTGTGATATGCTCAGACCCGTTTCCTGAAGTGAAGCCGGGTCAACCTCAACCCTGATCTGCCGCACACGCCCCCCCTGGGTTACTGCGGAACCAACACCTTCCAGTCTGCTGAAAAGCGGTTCTATTTCTTCTTCGACGATTGTCCTGAGATCAAAATCGTTGAGAGTCTCACTGTTGAAACCTAGATACATTACCGGCTGCATACTTGGATCAAGCGGGAATACGAGGGGGTCGGACGCATCTTCGGGAAGATACCCCTCGAACCAGTCGAGCTGTCTCCTGACATCCGTCTCGGCCTGCTGAAGACTGTGCCCCCATGTAAATTCGGCAGTAACGATGCTGAGTCCGGTGAGGGATCGTGAGGAAACAGTCATAACATTTGTAACTCTTGCCAGAGCCTGCTCGATCACGTCCGTTACCAGATTTTCCATCTCCTCCGGCCCGGCGCCATCCATACTGCTCATCACCATGATCATCGGAAATTCCATATCCGGGTACATATCGACGCCGAGCTGTGTCAATCCGAATATCCCCGTTCCAAGGAGAGCAATGAAGAGCATCAGGAATGCAACGCGCCTCCTGACAGACAGTGCTGGAAGGCTCATCGATTCACCACTTCAACCTTGGAACCGTTCTGCAGCATGGTCTGACCCTGAATAATGAGAGAATCACCGGTATTCAGACCATATGTTATCTGAACCATTCCATCACTGTAGATGCCAGTACTGACATCCCTGATAACAGCAAGGCCGTTCTCGATCACAACAACCTGGTAACCTGAGTGAGTTCTTCTGAGAACACTTTCCGGAACCGCTATCGTGTTCTCCACTGTTTCCGTTAAAACAGCCACCCTTCCTGCCATACCAGGACGGAGTCTGCCCCTGGTATCGTCAAACCGGACTTCCACAG
Source organism: Candidatus Aegiribacteria sp. (assembly GCA_030640155.1). Taxonomy (GTDB): domain Bacteria; phylum Fermentibacterota; class Fermentibacteria; order Fermentibacterales; family JCC-6; genus Aegiribacteria. The sequence goes on from DAOWJX010000138.1 coordinate 5,958, forward strand.
GAACAAGCCCGCTTATCTGATCCACAGTCGATGAAGCGGATACTACTATCCCCGGGAAAGATTCATTATCCAGAGCATTTACTGTGATATAAGCAGGCAGTCCGGTTTCAAGATCAAGAAGATCTTCCTCCGGCAATAGTATCCTGGCAATAATGACGGAATTATTCGAAATGGAGAGCAAAGGAGTGTTCGCCGCGGAATTACCGGGTCTTGCCCATATTCTCCCGACCTGACCATCGAATGGAGCGGTGATCCAGGAATTGTCTCTCGTGGTTCTTGCCTGAGTATATCCTGCTCTGGCCTGGCTCAGTTGAGCCCTTGCGGATTCAAGTGCTGCTTCCGCTCCTTCAAGCTGCTGCAGGCTGACAGCGCCAGCTTCAAATAGAGACTGAAACCTCTCATAGTTGTTTTCAGCGTTATCAACATTCGCGCTTGCCGAACTTATTCCGGCAAATGCGCTGGCAGTTCCCGCGCTTGCCTGCTGATCAGTGTTCAATCTGACAAGTCTCTGACCCGAAATAACACTGTCACCCTCAGAAACAAGAACCTCTTCCACTTTTCCGGGTGTGAGTGCATAAATCAGTGCCTCATCAAGCCCTTCCACGCGGGTATTGGCGTATGCGGTGCTGGAGATATCCGTCAATTGAACAACCTGCGTGTAAACCGCTACCGGACGATCCTTTTCCTCCTCCACCTCAGGTTTGGGCACTATTAACAGGAATACACCCGCAAGAATCAGAATTGGGACTCCGATATACAATAACTTCTTCATCTGATATATCCTTTCATCATTCCTGTTACTCTCATTAATTCAGCCTCTGCCATCCTCAATCCATAGAGAGAAGATGCGTGATTTGTTCTTGATGAGGTAAGCGCAAGGAAGGCTTGATCCATCTCCAGGCGAGTGATCATTCCTGCTTCAAACGAAACCCTCGCGATTTCTGAACCCTCAAAGGCCTGTTCAACAGTTGATTCGGTTGCCGTTGCGCGCTCACGCGCCGCTTCAAGATTGTTCCATGACCGGACAAGAGTAAGCTCAGCAACCTGTTCAAGGCTCTGTGCAGTCGCCTCGTTCGATAGCCGGGAAGCTCTAGCTGAATTGTAACTTGAGATATCCGATAACCCATTGAACAGCGGTATCTGCAATGCAATAGACGCTGTCAGATTCCTCTCGTAATCATCTGCTATAAATTTGATATCATCTCTCGCCGCCTGGTAGTTCAGATCTGTCTGGAAAACAAGTTTTGGAAAAAACGCTGCTCTCGCCATATCAACTCCGGCATCACCTAAAAGTCTCATCTGCTCGGCAACCTGCAAATCCGGATTCTGCATTATCATAAACTCTCGTGCTTCATTCAATGTCTGAGGAAGCAGAATATCCGGTTCATCATCCAGTTGTCCCTCAATATACGCTACTTTCGCGTTATCCTGACCGAGAGCTACCGCAAATCCCGCTCTCGCGTTTTCAAGAGCACTTTCAGCAGAAATCATATCCGGTATTCTGTTTTCCCAGGCAACTCGACTCTGAAGCAGCTCAAATCTTGAGATTGTACCAGCTTCATACCGGAGAGATGCAAGTTCATAACCCTCCTCAGATATTTTCAAAGCCTCCTCAGACACATCGGTCATTTCCTGCGCGAGGAGTACACCGTAAAAAGCGCTCATAACCTGCACAACCGCGTCCATGCGTGTTGCTCTGGCCTGATACATGGATAGATCTTCTGAACGGGATGCCAGCCTTGCTCCTGCCATACCCTGTGGTATTAGGAGAGGTATGCTTATTGAAATCCCGGCTATAGAACTGTACTCGCTTCCCATTGGAATAATGCCCATTCCGGGAATAGTCATCTCCTGGATGTCGTAGTTCTTCTGGATAGCGAATTGTCCGTTGATGCTTGGCAGGAACCAGAAATCCGCGTTCCTGCTTGTCCAGACGGCGCTCTCATATGTCATCCATGCGGATTCCACATCTCCCCTGTTTTCAAGGGCTACATCAATTGCTTCCTGAA
>DAOWJX010000036.1 GCA_030640155.1 Candidatus Aegiribacteria sp.
AGGAGCATAGTATGCAGTGAGTTCCGGTCCGTCTCCTATTGTAAGAACAAACGAGGGCGGAAGCTCCCATGTATTGTATGCGATCTTTATGTATTCCGCGATTTCGGTATAGGTCCAGGTACCTGCCGAGACGACTGCCGGCAGATAACCCTGTTCGAACTTCGCTGTAACGAAATCTTCAATCATCGTTTCTACGAAATCATCACCAGCTATAATGAGAAGATCAGCGCCATCTATATCCATTGCCTCTTCGTGTGTGGTTGCATAGATAGGACCGCTTGATTGTACGTATACTGTACGGTCAGGTTCACCGAGAATATCAGCGTTTATCAGAGACTGGTTGAACGTCGGTTCAAAGAAGCGTGAGTAGAGCCTCCTGTCAACGGTAACTGTTCCTCCGAATTCAATCCTGACGCGGAGTTCAACGCATACTGTGAGGTCACCTGTTTCAGCGTCCCAGGTTACCGGGTTTACCACAAACCGACCTATCGTAATTCCGCGAAGGATACCGTCAACCTTATACTGCACAATCTCCGAAGGGTAGGTCCCGGTTTCATATGCGGACGGAATATACGTGAAAGCGGCTGATTCCGTAGCATTCTCAGACAGTATCGGCTGCATGGGAAAAGGTATAATCTTCCCCAGGCTGACTGTTCTCATCGATTCAACAGTGCACGTAATAGATGGATCAGATGGAAGCGCAGCGAGGAATGAGACTTTTGGAAACATAGGGTAGCCGGGTTCCAGAGCTGTAATCGTGGCTCCCGGAATACTGAGGTTAGAAAAATTAACACCATTCGCAGGAGAAGGAGTTATGCTGATTCCCGGAATGGTAATATCGACAATCATACCGGACGGAGTGGATTCCACAACGGAGAGCGTGGCATGATCAATGCCTTCAATTCCGAAATCGACCCATTCCGCGAATATAGTACCACAGAGAATCAGAAGAATCAAAGTAAGTGTTTTCATATTGGTTCCGTTTCATATAAAGAGTAAACAATAGCAAAACTTAAGTAAATGTAGTATCACTCGTTCAGTGTGTTATTTATTTTTATACAGGATTTGAACTTCAATGTCCATATGGTGATATGGATCTGATTCTACCTGCCAGCCTGCTTCTCCATCAGGAACGGAGGCAGCAATGCCAGAACATCGATCCCGGTGCCGTAGAAACTCCGTATCGCGTCGAATGGAGTCATTACGATCTGTTTTCGCCTGACATGAAAGACGCCCCTGAAATTGAGGCCGGGTCGAAAGGGGAAAGCAGTACTATTCATTAAAGCACATATCAGGCATATTCCATCTGATAATACTTAGGGAGTATGAGTATCTTGCGGAATGTACGAACCATCTGCACAACACCTCCGGGCTGTCACAACGGCTGCGGAATATTAGCTCTGATCGACGATGGAAGAGTCATGGAGATCCGTGGGGACCCTTCGAACCCTTTCAACAGGGGGTCTCTTTGTCCCAGGGGGGCAGCCCTCCCGGAAACAGTGTATCATCCTGACAGGCAGCTGTACCCTCTGATAAAAGCCAGAGCAGGCTGGAGAAAAGCGTCCTGGGAGGAAGCCCTCGGAATAGCCGGGGACGCGTTTCTTGAGGCGAAGGAGAAGCACGGTCCTTCCAGCGTTATATTCTGTAAGGGCACGGGGAGGGATATCGGCCCCTGGCTCTCCCGCCTTGCTTATGGCTTTGGAAGCTCAGAATACTACGCTCTGGGACCCGGCAGCGGCAGTGCCTGTCTGATGCCCAGGATGAGTGTTACAAACGCAGTCTTCGGCGGTTTCATGGTTGCCGACTGTTCACAGTATTTTCCACAGAGGTACAATGATCCCCGGTGGTGCCTTCCGGAGTGCATTCTGGTCTGGGGCTCAAATCCTGTAGACTCCAATCCCGACGGCTTTCTGGGACAGTGGATCGTTCAGTGTCTGAAACTGGGCTCAAGGATGGTAGTGGTGGATCCCAGAGAGACCTGGATGGCAAGAAGAGCCGATGTACATCTTTCGATAGATCCTGGAACGGATGCTGCTCTTGCCATGGCCTTTCTTCATGTGCTTTTCAAAGAGGATATGGTAAAGACCGAATTCACAGCAAGATGGGTGAACGGAGCGGATGAGGTCCGGAAGCAGGTGAAATCCTTTTCTCCTGAAAGGGCTTCTGCGGAATGCGGGGTTCCGACCGAGGACATCGTCAGTGCTGCGCAGCTTTACGGTCAATCAGAACCAGCTGCCCTCCACTGGGGTGTCTCCGTGGATATGTCTCCGTCCGCTCTTGGAACTGCTCACGCTCTGACCTCGCTCGTTGTCCTCTCCGGAAATCTTGATGTGCCCGGCGGGAATGTCATTGTGACTGACCCCTTCGGGATAAGCAGAAGGGGAGTGGACAGAGATCTGGCGGAAGATCTTCAAAAAACGAAAACCGGTATCTCCGAGTATCCAATGATCGGCAGCGGAGTACCCTATGCACTTGCGGATGTTTTGCTGGATGAGATTGAGAGAGGGCGCAGTATAGAATGCGCATGGTACCAGGGAACTGGACTGACCGCAAACGGTTTTGCCGAACCGAAGCGGGTGGGGAAACTCCTGAGCAGAACAGGACTTTCAGTTATGGTTGACCTGTTCATGAGCCCGGCTGCAAATGAACTGGCGGATATCTTTCTTCCAGTATGTACCTGTCTGGAACGGTCGGGGATTCGGAACTGGTGGTATCAGCTCGCGGCTTTCGACAGGGTGAT
>DAOWJX010000367.1 GCA_030640155.1 Candidatus Aegiribacteria sp.
ACAGCCATGAGCACCCGGCTGAGATATCGCCAAGAAGGTGTCCATCATCAGAGGAATCGTTCAAATAGATCGGTATTTCACCACCGAATTCAAGATTATCGATACAGCCCCAGGTAATACTCAAGGGAAGAAGAAGATAATCGCCGGCATCATTTTTCAATTCTATATACTCAAGCTTTCCCTGAATCCGCAGAAAACCTCTCTCTAATACTTTTGATCCGGGAAGGAAGGGGTAACCAGTAAGGCCTCCTTCTGCTGAAATTCCCTGCCGGGAAACATCGGCCTCGATTACAAAGGGAATTAGCAGGACGACAAACAGTAATATCAATTTCACATTTCTCCTTCTCGTTCAGGTTGACTTCGTAAGGTGTGCAGAGAATCTTCCAGATGCCCAGACAATATTAGATTCTTCCTTCATGAGAAAGGCAAAATATATGACATTGAGTGAAGCGGGATTAATCCTGCTCTCGATTGCAGTTTTTGCCGGACTGTTCGTCATGGTCTCTCAGGAGCAGAACCTTCATCTATCCGATACAGCGCAGGAAGAACAGACGATTGATCCGTTCAGGCTGATTGAAGAAGATTTTGCAGCTATATGTTACGGCTCCAGTTTCAGATCAGTATCCCCGGCGCCAGGAGATACGCTTGTTAAATCAATGGATATGCTCAGCACAGTATCCATACATCAGGCGAATCTTATAATAACAAGATCACTTGCCCGACACGGTTTCAATCACATTGTAACTCTTGCTACGCCGGACAGGGGACTCTCATTTCTATGCCTTACCTCTCAGGACCAGCCCGTTCGATTCGAATTGAACAGCACCACAAGATAAAGGTAGAGCTAAAAACACACCTTGTTGACAGATGCCATTTTACTCTGTATTCATCGGTTCCTGTAAAATTACTTATATTCAGGTAAGTTAGCTGAAGTATATGCGGTCATAAACCAGCTGGATATCATATTCCAGCTGTATTTTCACGGATGGAATGTCAAGATAGACAGACTTCTACTGAAGGCTTCTACGGAGGTTGTTGCATATGAATAAAATCGCCAGATGGCGTAACTGGACTTCAATATCTCTTTTCATAGTATCTCTTCTTATGGTGTGGCCCACGATTCGGTGGTACTCTCTGCCTGCCGAGGAAAGAGATCGAGCTGAGGCTGCTGTCCAGCCGGAAACAGATAACCCGCATCTCAGATCCGTTCTTGACAGTCTTCAGAGTGAAGGCGGAGAAGAGCTCATCGGGGAGTACAGGAACCTGTACCAGGAGCGGGAAGGTACGATAAAGCTTGGACTTGACCTTCAGGGAGGCATGTACCTCTCTTATATGGTAAAGCCTACCCCCGGACTGGATGAGCAGGACGCAATTGATCAGGCTCTTGAAGTTATACGGAACAGGATCAATGAGTTCGGTGTATCAGAACCTTCCATAACCAGACAGGGAGATGACAGAATAGTCATTCAGCTCCCTGGAGTTAGAGATCCTGCGAGAGCGCGAGCTATTGTCGAAAGACAGGCCCTGCTTGAATTCAAACTGGTTGCCTATCCGACGGAAGAGCACCCGACAACTGCAAGTGTTCCGGTTCTCAGAGCAATTGATAATCTTATCACATCCGGTAGCGAGGACATGGTTCCTGCTCCACTTGACAGCCTGATGGAGAGACCTTCGGATTCCCTTGAAACAGAAATTGCGCAAACTTCTGACGCTGTTCCAGACTCGATAGGCCAGTCAGTTGCTCCGGAAGGTTTTTCTATTCCGCGGCCGGAAGAGATTCCTTCGAATCAGGAATCACAGGATGTGACCCTGCCTGAACTTGATAGACCTGGCAGTCTGGCCACCATGATTGTAATTGCACCGGAGGACATAGCTCGATTAACAGTGAGCATATCTCCGGGAGACTGGCTGGTTTATGACGGGGACACAATGGACCGGCTGAACGATATCATTAACAGGGCAGACGTTGATTCAATATTGAATGAAGCCAACCTTGTCTTCAAATTCGGCAGACTTGAAGAAACAATTGATGGCTCTTTCAGAGCTCTCTACCTTCTACCCAGAGACATGACACGAGGCTGGGAGCGTAATGCTGATCAGCTAAATGAAAATTATTTTCTTACCGGAGCAAGCCTGACAGATGTTAGAATTCGAATGGGAAGCGCACAATCTCTCACCAACAATCCATATCTTATAGTGGAATTCGATTCACAGGGAAGAGATAACTGGGAGCAGATAACCGGTAATAATGTTGGTAAAAGAGTTGCCATAGTTCTTGATGGCACAGTGTACTCCGCGGCAACAATCCGCGAACGGATATCCGGTACCGGAACAAGATTATCCGGAGGATTCACAACCGAGGAAGCCAGAGACCTCAGACTTGTTCTGAAAGCAGGATCACTTCCAGCGGAGCTGGAGATTGCCGAAGAACAGACTATTGGCCCCAGCCTTGGCCAGCAGTCGATAAACAGGGGCATGATTGCTGGAATAGTCGCTATTCTCCTCATTGCGGCTTTCATCATTTTCTACTACGGGACCGGCGGTATAATCGCGATAATGGCTCTCATATTCGATATGCTCATTATCATGGGAGTTTTATGCTTTCCCGGACCCCTTGCGCAATTCGGACTTAAAGGACTGAACGCTACACTGACGCTTCCTGGAATTGCGGGTATTATCCTTACAATCGGTATGGCGGTTGATGCCAGCGTACTCATATACGAGAGGATCAGAGAAGAGAAACGATCCGGCAAAGGCATTCGCGCTGCAGTAAAGGCAGGATATTCAAGAGCATTCGTAACAATTCTTGATGCGAACCTCACCACGTTGATTACCGCACTGGTCCTGTATAAATTCGGTACAGGTCCCATCAAAGGATTTGCCGTTACGCTTTCGATAGGTATTCTGGCCAGTATGTTCTGTTCGCTTGTCTTCTCACGGGCTTTCATTGAGTTTCTTCTTAAAAACAAGAAAAGAACGAGCCTCAGCTTCGGCAGATGGTCACTTCTCGGAAACAGACATTTCTCATTCGTTGAGATGAGAAAGAAAACCTATATCCTCTCCGCGGTTGTTCTACTTATTGGAGCCGGCGCATATTTCATCAACGGTGGGCTTGATCTGGACATCGATTTCACAGGTGGTCTTGAGACAAATGTAATCAGCAATACAGATATCGGCACTGATGATCTGAAGAACCTGCTGACTGATTCAGGGCTTCAGGGTGTACAGATACAGAAGCTCATGGATTACGAAGGTGATTCAGGAGAAGTAGCCTTTGTCATTCGCACATCGGAGACCGATAAAGACGTGGTCTACACAGCTCTTGAGATAAACGGGTGTGTTCCGATGGAATACGAAGCCGACGCTGAAGAACTCTCCTTTATCAAACAGATTGGACCCAGGGTAGGAGAAGAACTGAAATCCAAAGCACTCAATGCCATTTTCATGTCGATGATATTTATCGTTCTGTATGTCTGGTATCGTTTCCAGTTCAAGTGGGGCGTTGCAGCGGTAGCGGCGCTTGCTCACGATA